>CAZPJO010000377.1:0-526 GCA_964586895.1 uncultured Roseicyclus sp. | reverse complement strand
CTCGTCATGGGCGGCACTTTTGGGCTGTGCCGCGCCAAGGATCGGGTCAAGCGCCAGGTAATCACCGTAGCTCATTGCGCCGTCGAACGACATCCGCGCGCCGTCATCTTCAGGGTTAAGGGAGTCACGGCTCATGCGCGTCACCGTATCGCGCGGCGGCTCCGAGGCAAGCGGGAAAACCGCGCGCCCCTAGCCGCCCGCCGCCACGCCCACACGTTGCCGCGCCGGGCCAAGCACGCAGGACAACGCAAGGATCACACCCGACACCGCCGCCACCATCCCCGCCGCCGAGACCGAGCTTGCCGCCCCCAGCCACAGCGGGCCGTAACCTGCCAGGACGTAGCCGATGATCGCCGAAAGCGTGGCAAACACGATGCTCCATGCGACCTGCGCGCCAAGCCGGTTCGTCATCAATCGCGCCGCTGCGGGCGGGCAAATGAACATCGCGATCACGATGATCGAGCCTACCGCATCAAATGCCGCCCCCGCCGCCCGCGCCGCCGCCGTCACCAGGCCAAGGCTGATG
>CAZPJO010000376.1:0-3003 GCA_964586895.1 uncultured Roseicyclus sp. | reverse complement strand
GGATAGGTCTCGACCAATTCCGCATCCATCGCGTGGCCCATGACGATCACATGGCTCAGCGTTTCGGGCAGGTCGTTCGCGACCGGCTCCATCCTGCGCGTGTCGGGCCGTTCGGAATAATGCCACCGGTCATCGCGATGCGTGATCCCCAAAAGGTCGGCCCCGAACAGCTTGCCAATGGCCTTGATCTCCGCCGCCTCCGCCTCGGGCGGGCCGATCTCGGCGCGCTCGGGGGCGACCGGCGTGTCATCGCGGATCGCCCCCTGAAACCCTTCGCGTGTGCCATCACCCGCGCTGCGCTCGCTGATGATATCGCTGATCAGCCATGCGGCATTCCTGAGCGCGAAATCCTTCTGCGTGAACCCGTCGCCCCGGCGCGGCGCGGCCTCCATCCGGTAGGACGCGAAAAAGGCATCGGTGTCGGGCGATTTGACCGACGGGTCCCAGAACGCGCGCGTGAAGACATCGTTCATCTGGCTGAACCGCGCGAAGTCATCCGCGACCTCAAAGCCCGCCGCCTTGTCCGTTTCCGCAAGGTGATCGGGCAGCGCATTGCGCCCGCGCGGCGCTGTTGAGGGGCATTCTGTCGTCATGCTTCTTTGAGTTACGGAAAAACTACAAAAAAACTACAGAAAAATGCATGGCGTCTCAGGCCTGTCAGGGGTCATTTCTGCATCGCGCAGAGCATCTCGAACATCACCGACGCCCCCAGCCACGCGGTGATCCCGCCGGTATCAAACGGCGGCGAAACCTCCACCAGATCGGCCCCGATCATGTTGATCCCGCGCAGGGCACGCACGCATTGGATGGCCTCATAACTGCTGGGTCCACCCACCTCCGGCGTGCCGGTTCCGGGCGCGAAGGCGGGGTCGATGAAGTCGATGTCAAAGCTGACATAGGTGGGCGCGTCGCCCACCACTTCGCGCGCAACCTGAAGGGTCGAGGACCAGCCCCGCTCCATACATTCCTCGATCGGAATGATCCGCACGCCATGGTCGTGCCCGTACTGAAAATCCTCATTATTATAAGAGGTTCCGCGCATTCCGATCATCACGACACGGGTCGGATCAAGGCAGCCTTCCTCGATCCCCTGCCGGAACGGATTGCCGTGGGTCAGGGTCTTGCCGCCGAAATAGGCCGGGTAAAGATCGGTGTGGCTGTCAAGCAGGACAAGGCCGAATGGCGCGCCCTGGGCGCGGCGCAATTCGCGCAGCACGGCAAGCGTGCACAGGTGATCGCCGCCCACCATGAAGGGCCGGATCCCCTGGCCAAGGACGCCCGCGACGAAATCCTGCGCCGCGCGCAGCGCCTGATCCTGATCCACCGGGCTCATCGCGATATCGCCCAGATCGGCGACCTTGGCGGCCTTGAACGGCTCCTGCCCGGTGTGGCGGTTCATCTCCCGGATCATCGTCGACGCATCCCTGAGCCCCCGCGGCCCATGCCGCGCCCCCGGCCGGTTCGACGTCGCCCCATCCCAAGGCATCCCGAAAAAGCCGATGTCGACCTCGGCACGGCGGGGGTGTTCGGGGGGCAGATAGGGCAGCCGCATGAAGCTTGGGACGCCCGCATAACGCGGCAGGTCGGTGCCCGCGGGCGGCTGGAAGAACGGATCGGACATGGGGCACCTCGCTCAGATGGACGGGTGCAGGCTAGCGGTGGGGCGGATAGGGGACCAGCCCCCAAACGAACCCCAACTTGGGGGCCAGCCCCCAAACCCCCGAGGCATTTGGAAAGCAAAGATGGGGCGGGCGCGGTCAGGCTTCGAGTTCGGAATCCCAGTACAGGAAATCCATCCAGCTTTCGTGCAGGTGATTGGGGGGGAACTTGCGGCCCCGGTTGCGCAATTCCTCGGCTCCGGGTTGGCGCGGGGGCTGGCGCAGGGACAGGCCCGAATGCTTCAGGCTGCGTGAGCCCTTGCGCAGGTTGCACTTCGAGCAGGCCGCGACGACATTTTCCCAAGACGTCACGCCGCCCTTGGCGCGCGGCACCACGTGATCAAAGGTCAGATCGCCCTTCGCGCCGCAATATTGGCAGCTGAACTCATCGCGCAGAAACAGGTTGAACCGGGTGAAAGCCACGCGTTTCTGCGGCTTCACATAATCCTTGAGCACCACGACCGAGGGGATCTTGATCGCGGTTGAGGGGGAATGGACGTAGTCTTCGTATTCCGCGACGATCTGCACCCGTTCGAGCCACACCGCCTTCACCGCTTCCTGCCACGGCCAAAGCGAGAGCGGGTAATAGCTGAGCGGTCGGTAATCGGCGTTCAGGACCAGCGCGGGATTGTGACGCAGAGCGCCGGGCGCCCGCACGAAGTTGGTCCGGAAATCCACATCGATATTGTCCGGTGTCGTCGCCTGCATGAAAAGAGTCCCTCACCACCCTGTCTGCCCAACCCGGCACCAGAGCGGGAGCCCCGCCCCTGCCTTTCGGCCACTATATCTAGGTGAAGCCATCCGGCAAGAAAAATAGATACAGTGCCTTTGTCGCAGGGCTACAGGCCAAGCGCGACAGTTTCATGACGGCTTAACCCGGCAGCTTGTCGCGCAGGAACGCCAGCGCCACACTCAACCCATCGGGCGCGATGCCGTGGCCCGTGCCCTTCATGATATGGGCGTAAACCTCTTCCCAACCGGCGTTTTGCAGGCCTTCGGCGGCTTCCGGCAACGATTGCGGCGGCACGACGTCATCGGCATCGCCATGGATCAGCAATACGGGCGGCCGGGCGACGACCTCGTCGACGAGGGTCTCGGGCTCAAGCAGGCGGCCCGAAAACCCCACGACAGCGGCGAAGGACTCCGTGCGGCGGGGGGCGACATGCAGGCTGATCATGGTGCCCTGACTGAAGCCCACAAGCGCGGTTTCGGCGGCTGTGACGCCATTCTCGGCCATCACGTGATCCAGGAAACCGTTGAGATCATGCACGGCGCGGTCCATGCCTTCGGCGGCGACTTCCTCGGACGAGCCGTCGATCCACGGGATCGGGAACCATTGGAACCC
>CAZPJO010000375.1:397-3026 GCA_964586895.1 uncultured Roseicyclus sp. | reverse complement strand
CCGCCTGATCATGGATATGATCGAAGCCGACGCCTTTGGCCTGAGCGGGTTCGAGGTTGTTGAATCCTCCGAACAGGGCATGCTGGCGCAGGTCGAACGCGCCACCGACCGGGACGAGCCCATCGTTTTCCTCGGGTGGGAACCGCACCCGATGAACGCCAATTTCGAGCTGACCTACCTGGAAGGTGGCGATGATTGGTTCGGGCCCAACCTGGGCGGTGCGACCGTCTACACCAACACCTCCGCCGGATATTCCGAGGCCTGCCCGAATGTCGGCGCGCTGCTTGCCAACCTCGAATTCTCGCTGGCGATGGAGAACGAGATCATGGGCGCCATCCTCAACGACGGCGAAGATCCCGCCGATGCCGCCACCGCCTGGATGGTCGCCAACCCCGACGCTGTGAAGGCCTGGCTCGACGGTGTGACCACCATCGACGGCGGCGACGCGGCGGCGGCAATTTCCGAGGCGCTGGGGCTGTAAGCCACTCCTTTTACGCAACAAAAGCCCCGCTGGCGACGGCGGGGCTTTTTTCATGTGCTCTGCGTTCTGCCAAACCCGCGCGCGTTCGCGGCGACCGGCCCGGCTCAGGGATCACCCCGGCGCGGACTGCAAAGCGCGGTCCATGGTCGCGGTCGGGCTGGTTTCTTTCAGACAGGGCTATGTGTTACGCATGGTTAACGAACGACCACGCCGGTCCACCCAAGCGCCACGGACCGCGCACCCTCTCATGGCCGAATTGGCCACCGGTCGCCTGGCCCATTTGCACGTCGACGCAAAGATATGCCGTTTTGGACCTGTCGCATAAAATCACCTCTCCCACGATGAAGGGCAATTGATGACCAAACAGATTTTCCACCCCGCCGCACCCCAGCTCGCCGACGAGTACCGCGCGGGCAAGCTTTCGCGCCGTGAATTCCTGACGCGGGCCACCTCGCTCGGCGTCTCGGCGGCCGCAGCCTATGGCCTGATCGGTCTTGCTGCTCCGACCCCCGCGCAGGCGCAGCCCGTGCAGGGCGGCACGATCCGCATCCAATCCGACGTGCGCCCGCTCAAGGACCCGCGCACCTATGACTGGCCGCAGATGTCGAACTTCTCGCGCGGCTGGCTTGAATATCTCGTGGAATACCAACGCGATGGCTCGTTCCAGCCGATGCTTCTCGAAAGCTGGGAAGTCAATGACGACGCCACCCAATATGTCCTGCGCGTCCGCCCCGGCGTGACCTGGAACGACGCCACCCCCTTCACCGCCGCCGACGTCGCCTTCAACATCGCGCGCTGGTGCGAGCAGGACGTCGAAGGCAATTCCATGGCGGCCCGCATGTCGTCGCTGATCGACGCCGAGACCCAAAGGGCCCGCGAGGGCGCGATCTCTGTCACCGACGATCTGACCGTGACGCTTGCACTGGCGGTCCCCGATATCACGCTTATCGCGGGGTTCTCCGATTACCCGGCCGCGATCGTGCCGCAAGGTTTCTCGGGCAACCCGATGGACGCCCCCAAAGGCACCGGCCCCTACCTTCCCGAAGCGCTGGAGGTCGGCATCGGATCGGCCATGGTGCGCAACCCCGATCACACCTGGTGGGGGACGGAGGTCTTCGGCGGGCCCTATGCCGACCGGATCGAATATGTCGATTACGGCACCGATCAGGCGGCCCATATCGCCGCCGCAGACGCGGGCGAGATTGACATGCTCTATGAATCGCTCGGTGATTTCGTGGACATCATGGACGCCATCGGTTGGGACCGCTCCGAGACCGTGACCGCCAACACGGTCGTCATCCGCACCAACCAGCTCGCCGAATTTGACGGCGTGCGGCCCTATGCCGACGTGCGCGTGCGCCGCGCCCTTGCGATGGCCGTCTCTAATGCGACCTGCCTCGAACTTGGCTATGCCGGGCTGGGCGAGGTTGCGGAAAACCACCACGTCTGCCCGATCCATCCCGAATATGCCGAGCTGCCCGCGCCCGCCTTCGACCCCGCGCAGGCCGCAGCCCTCATGGCCGAGGCCGGCATGGCCGAGTTCGAACACGACCTGATCTCCATCGACGACAATTGGCGGCGCGACACCTGCGATTCCGTGGCCGCCCAATTGCGCGATGCGGGCATCCCGGTGCGGCGCACGGTCATTCCCGGAAGCACGTTCTGGAACGACTGGACGAATTACGGGTTTTCCGCGACCGATTGGGCGCAACGCCCGCTTGGTGTGCAGGTGCTTGCGCTGGCCTATCGCTCGGGCGAGGCGTGGAACGAGACGGGCTTTGCAAATGCCGAATTCGATGAGGCCCTGCAAGAGGCGCTCTCCATCGCCGATGCCGATGCACGCCGGGCCCTGTCGGAGCGGTTGCAGCGGATCATGCAGGACGAAGGCGTTGTGATCCAACCCTACTGGCGCTCCACCTACCGCCACGCGCGGCCCGGAATTGTCGGCGCCGAGCAGCATCCGACCTTCGAAATCCACGTCTACAAACTCGGCCTCTCCGCGTGACAGGCCGCATCAGTACGTCCGCTGGCGAGGCACCGGAGGCTGTAAGCCGCGCTATGTGCTGAGAGAGTAGGGGAGGCCCCGCCCGGTGAGGGTGGGGCTTTTCTTTTTTTTGTAATACGCTCCAAGTTTAGAAGGAACAGATG
>CAZPJO010000375.1:0-341 GCA_964586895.1 uncultured Roseicyclus sp. | reverse complement strand
TTGCACAACAAGTATGAAACTTTGAGTGAATGCGAATTTGGTGAACGCGTCGCCGAAGAAGAGGCCGATGCCCTCAGTGACTATTTTGTGGAAACTGAAAACTGGAAGAACGTCTTTTCAGGGAAAGTTGACATAATCTACGGCCCCAAGGGTGCTGGAAAGAGCGCGTTATATTCACTTCTAGTGCACAAAACAGACTCCCTTTTTGATCGCGGCACCATACTTGTGGCGGGGGAAAACCCACGCGGCACGCCTGCATTTCAAAACCTTTCAGTCTCTCCTCCTGAGACCGAAGAGGTTTTCGTGGGGCTGTGGAAACTTTATATCCTTACTCTGCTTAA
>CAZPJO010000374.1:0-3041 GCA_964586895.1 uncultured Roseicyclus sp. | reverse complement strand
GTGCCGGCCAATGTGCCGTCCGAGATTTTCGATGCCTGTATGGAAATGTCCACGCGCGCGCACACCGCCCTTGGTTGCCGGGGCGTCAGCCGCACCGATTTCCGCTGGGACGAAGCGCGCGGCCTGGACGGATTGATCGTGTTGGAGACGAATACGCAGCCCGGCATGACGCCCACGTCGCTGACCCCGGAACAGGCCGAGGCGACGGGAATGAGTTTCGGCGCGCTGTGCCGTTGGTTGGTGGAGGATGCCTCATGCGACCGTTGATTGCCCGCCGCGCCACGGCGCTTTCTGCTGCACCGCTTGATCCCGCGCCGTCGCGGCTGAGCTACCGCGCGCAGCGGCTGTGGCTGACGCCGCTGTTTCGTCGTGCGCTCAATATCGGAGTGCCGTTGCTGATCCTGTTTGCCGCGATCAGTTGGTATCTGAGCGATGAAGAGCGGGTCGCCAACCTGTTCGATGCGGCCTACGAGATCCGGCGCGAGGTCGAAAACCGGCCCGAGTTCCGCGTCAACGTGCTTGGCATCGACGGCGCCAGCGAAGGGGTGACCGAGGAGGTCCGGGCCGCCCTGGCGCTTGATCTGCCGATGTCGTCCTTCGACCTCGACCTGGAAGAACTGCGCGGCCGGTTGGAAGCCTTGCCCGCCGTGCGGGCCGCCGATTTGCGGGTGCAGGCGGGCGGATACCTTGCGGTGCGCATCGACGAACGCGTTCCCGCGGCCCTGTGGCTGACCCACGAAGGACTTTCGATCATCGACCGCGAGGGGCATTTCATCGCCGGGTTCGGCCAATATGACCTCGACGCCCCGCTGCCATTGCTGGCCGGGCAGGGCGGCGATCTGGCCGTTGAAGAAGCGCTTGCGCTGGTCGAGGCCGCAGCCCCCCTTGGCGCGCGCCTGCACGGTCTGGTGCGGATGGGCGAGCGGCGCTGGGACGTGGTTTTGACCAACGACACGCGGATCATGCTGCCGGAAACCGGGGCGCGCGGGGCCTTTGACCGGGTGCTCGCGCTGGAAGAGGTCGGCGAGATCCTGTCGCGCGACGTGACGATCGTCGATCTGCGCAATCCGGGCCGCCTGACGGTGCGCCTGAGCGATCGTTCAATGGAAGAGTTTCGCCGCATCCGCGGGCTTGTGGCGAGCGGGACGAGTGGAGAGAACCAGGGATGACGTTGCTTTATCAGACGCAGCGGGCGATGCGCGCCAAGCGGACCGAAGCCATGCGGCGCGGTGTGATCGCCGTGCTCGACATCGGCACCTTCAAGGTCGCCTGCCTTGTGTTGCGCTTCGACGGCGCCGAGGTCGAAGACGAAGGCATCGGCGCGATGGCCGGGCAATCGGCGTTTCGCGTGATCGGGGCCGCCACGACGCGGTCGCGCGGCGTGAAATTCGGCGAGATCGACACCGTGCACGAGACCGAGCGCGCGATCCGCACCGCCGTGCAGGCCGCCCAGAAGATGGCCAATGCGCGCGTGGATCATGTGATCGTATCGCTGTCGGGCGCGCGTCCGCGCAGCTATGGCCTGACCGGCGAAGTCGCCATTCAAACTGGCACGGTCGAGGATCAGGACATCGGCCGGGTTCTGTCGATGTGCGACATGCCCGATATCGGACCGGGCCGCGAAGTGCTGCATGCGCAGCCGGTGAACTTTTCGCTCGATCACCGCACCGGCCTTGGCGATCCGCGTGGGCATGTGGGCAACAAGCTGGCCTGCGATATGCATCTTCTGACGGTGGATGCCGCCGCGATCGAGATGCTGCTGCATTGCGTGAAGCGTTGCGATCTTGAATTGGCCGGTGTGGCCAGCGCGCCTTACGTTGCCGCGATGTCGTCGCTGGTGGAGGACGAGCAAGAGCTTGGCGCCGCCTGTATCGACCTTGGGGCGGGGGCCACGTCGCTGTCGATCTTCATGAAGAAGCACATGATCTTCGCCGACACCGTGCGGATGGGCGGCGCCCATGTGACCCGCGATATCTCGCAAGGCTTGCAGATCCCCATGGATGACGCCGAACGCATCAAGACGAAATTCGGCGGGCTGATGGCCACGGGCCTTGATGATCGTGAAATCATCGAGCTTGAAGGGCAGACCGGCGATTGGCACCACGACCGCCGCACCGTCAGCCGCGCCGAATTGATCGGCGTGATGCGTCCGCGCGTGGAGGAAATCCTTGAAGAGGTCCGCGCGCGTCTGGACGCGGCCGGGTTCGAACATCTGCCTTCGCAGCGCATCGTCCTGACCGGCGGCAGCGCGCAGATCCCCGGCCTTGACGGGCTGGCCAGTCGCATCCTGGGCAACCAGGTGCGCCTCGGGCGACCCATGCGCGTGGCGGGCCTTCCGCAATCCGCCTATGGCTCGGCGTTTTCGGCCTGCGTGGGGCTGTCGCTGTTTGCGGCATCGCCTCAGGACGAGTGGTGGGATTTCGATTTGCCCGCCGACCGGTTGCCTGCGCGGTCGTTGCGCCGAGCGGTGAAGTGGTTCCGCGACAACTGGTAGGCCCTGCATTTGGGGTGTATACGCTAAATCGCCGGTGTTCCCGTCACAAAGTGGCCACATTTCGCCCATGGAGGGTATTTTCCGCGTGACGCCTGCGCCGCGACTCGGTAGTCTTGCGCGCAATAAACGAGGCAGCACGGTGATCCGGCGGAAGACCGGGGCCAGGATAGAAACAGGCGGATAGTACCTATGACACTCAATCTTACCATGCCCGACGCGCAGCCCGAGTTGAAACCGCGCATCACCGTATTCGGGGTCGGCGGGGCCGGCGGAAATGCGGTCAACAACATGATCGATCAGCAGCTTGATGGCTGCGAATTCGTCGTCGCCAACACCGACGCGCAGGCGCTGAGCCAAAGCCGCGCCCACAGCCGTATCCAGATGGGCGCACGCGTCACCGAAGGCCTTGGCGCCGGTGCGCGCCCCGCCGTTGGCGCAAGTGCCGCCGAGGAGACGATCGAAGAAATCGTCGATCACCTCGCCGGGGCGCATATGTGTTTCATCACCGCCGGGATGGGCGGCGGCACCGGCACCGGTGCGGCCCCGA
>CAZPJO010000373.1:0-3052 GCA_964586895.1 uncultured Roseicyclus sp. | reverse complement strand
TCATTCGTTGCGAACACTATCCGCAATCCCGCATCTTCGCAATTTCATTGCCCGCAGGCGCCCCTAATGTTGCGCCCATGACCTATGACCTTCTCTCCGGCCTCGTGCTGTTCGCCTTCGCCTCGTCGATCACGCCGGGGCCCAACAACATCATGCTGATGGCCTCGGGTGTGAACTTCGGACTGGCGCGCACGCTGCCGCATATGTTCGGGGTGTCTTTGGGTCATGCGGCGATGACGCTGATCCTCGGCCTTGGCCTTGTGCAGGTCTTCGAAGCCCTGCCATGGCTGCGCACCGCGCTGACCATCGTTTCGGTTGGCTATCTTCTATGGCTGGCGTGGAAAGTCGCCAATGCGGCCCCGCCCAAAGGCGCCGACCACGACGCGCGGCCGCTGACCTTCCTGCAGGCGGCGGGCTTCCAATGGGTCAACCCCAAGGCGATCTACATGTCGATCTACGCGCAGACGACCTATGCCGGTGAGGGCGGCGGTTGGTCGAACGCTGTGTTGGTTGCGGTGATTTTCGGGCTTGTGAACCTGCCCTCGGTCGCCACCTGGGCCTGGGGCGGGACGCAAATCCGACGCTGGCTGGGTGGACCGGGCCGGTTGCGCGCGTTCAACTGGACAATGGCCGCCCTTCTGGTCCTGTCGCTTTATCCGATGCTGCTCCCGACCGAGGCCTAGCCGGACGGGCTGATCGCGACACCACTGGCAAAACGCGGGATCAACGCCACCGGATCGCGCGCCTCATCCTCGACCCCGTCGCGGAACACGTGCTGAAACAGGGCGTCCGGACCCGCCTCATCAATCGTGTAGCGGAAGCAAAACTCTTGCGGCGAGGTGTCGCGCAGGCTCGCAATCCGCTCGGGCAAGACCTCGTCCGGCAACGGCGTCAGGCCCATCAGATCAAAGGAAAACCGATACCCCTCCGCCTGCCACACCGCGCGCAGGCCTTGCGTCTCGAACGGAATGCACAACGCGTTGTCGTTCCAGTCGAGGCGATATTCCTGCACCTCCATCGGCTCATCCCACACCGCATTTGCCGTGTGCAGAACCACGTGATCGTCGTAAAGCGCCGTGTAAATCTCGGCCCAGGCGCAGGCGAGCCGGTCGTTGGGATGATAACAAAACGCCTGCTCGCGCATGATATCCTCAACCTCGGCCCGGCTCAGGAACTCCTGCGCGGCCACGGACGAAACCGACAAAGCCAACGCAGCACAGGTCGCACCGATACGCACAAGGGGCATCGCGCCCTCCCTTCCAGCAAAAAAATCACCTGAACCAAAGCCTAGGGGCATTCGATGAAAAGTCGAGAGCGCGCGCGCTCAGTCGCCAAACGACAGCGCCCCGTCCGACAGCGGCACCAACCGGACGCGCACATTGTCAGTCGTCCCGCTCGACGACCAGACGGCAAATCCGTCCGCGCCATCCTCGATCAGGCCAAAGCAATAGCGTTCAACCCGGGTGGCCGTGAACTGATCGCGCTGCGAGCTCAGAAACGCATCGCCAAGCGCGTCTGCACCGGTCAGCGCGAAGGCGTAGCGCGTGCCATCGGCCTGCCGCCAGGCCCCACTCAACCCGCTTGCGTCCATCGGCAGGCACAATGCGTCCCCCTCCCAGAACAGCGTTTCCCGCAGGATCAGGGTCCGCCCGGCAAACGGGAAACCGGTATGCACATCAATCCCGTCAGGCCCCATCGCAGCGGGCGCCGCACGGTAGACCTCGCCCGTCCGGCAGGATCCACCCTGCACATGATAGCACAGCGCATGATCCGCGGTCAGCGCCTCGAACTGCGCGCGCGTCACGGTCGGCTCTGCGGCGACGGGTGCCGCAAAGGCCAACAGAATATAGCTAAAACGGTACATCGCCGCCCTCATTGCCCGCCGCCACAAGGAACCGGCCCACAACATGTTTGCTGCCCGCCTTGTCGAATTCGATGGCAAGCTTGTCGCCCTCCACGCTCATCACCTCGCCATAGCCGAATTTCTGGTGAAACACGCGGTCGCCGATGGAAAACGCGCTGACCGCTTCGGCGTCGATTGTCATGGATTTGGCCTCCGACGGCTGACGCATGGGCCGCGCGCCCTGATTGGCCTGCAACCGCCGCCAGCCCGGCGAATTATACACATCCGCACTGGCCGCGCGCTCGTGCAGATTGCTGCCCGCCATGCTCTGCGTCACCGGGCTCGCCATGGCCGATGCCGTCCCCTGATGCCCGTAGATCCCCGGCGCGGTCAGCACCTCAACATGGTCCTCCGGCAGCTCGTCGATGAACCGGCTCGGCAATTGTGACTGCCATTGCCCATACACCCGCCGGTTGCCCGCGAAGCTGATGGTACAGACCTCCTCGGCCCGCGTGATCCCCACATAGGCCAGCCGCCGCTCCTCCTCCAGCCCGGTCATGCCGGACTCGTCCATGCTGCGCTGGCTCGGGAACAACCCGTCTTCCCAGCCCGGCAGGAACACCGCCGGAAATTCCAGCCCCTTGGCCGCATGCAGCGTCATGATCGTCACCTTCGGTTCCTGATCATCGCTCTCATTGTCCATGATCAGGCTGACATGTTCCAGAAACCCTTGCAGGTTCTCAAACGATTCCAATGCCTTGACCAATTCCTTGAGGTTCTCCAGCCGCCCCGGCCCCTCCGGCGTCTTGTCGTTTTGCCAATGCGCGGTGTAGCCCGACTCATCAAGAATGATCTCGGCCAATTCGATATGGCTGACGCCCGCCGGCGCCGTATCTTCCTCGATCAGATCATCGGCGGGGCCGACCTGCCGCAACGGACCGGTCAGCATCTGCCGCCACCGCGACAACCCCTCCACCAGCTCGCCAAGCGCCTTGCCGCCCTTGCCGCCAATCGCCTTCGTCTCGACACACAGACGCGCGCCTTCCAGAAGGCTTACCCCGTTGGAGCGCGCCATTTTCTGGATCGTTTGCTGCGCCTTATCGCCAAGCCCGCGCTTGGGCGTGTTCACAATCCGCTCAAACGCCAGATCGTCATCGGGGCTGACCACGACGCGGAAATAGGCCATCGCGTCGCGGATCTCCATCCGTT
>CAZPJO010000372.1:0-3054 GCA_964586895.1 uncultured Roseicyclus sp. | reverse complement strand
GGTTGTGATAAAGGGTCAGTGGCATTGACTTATATGAGGTGACGTAATTGCCGACGATATCGGTGATCATTTCCTCGTTTGTCGGACCAAAGAGCATCTCGCGCCCATGGCGGTCCTGCATGCGCAGCATCTCCGGGCCATAGGCATCGTAACGCCCTGATTTCTTCCACAAATCCGCGCCCTGAAGGGTCGGCATCAGCATCGGGATATGACCCGCGCGAATCTGTTCCTCGTGCACGATCCGCTCGATATTGCGCAAAACCTTGTAGCCCAGCGGCAGCCACGAATAGATCCCCGCGCTCTGCTGCTTGATCATGCCCGCGCGCAACATCAGCCGGTGGCTGACAATCTGCGCCTCGGCGGGCGTTTCCTTGAGAACGGGCAGAAAGTAGCGGCTCATGCGCATCGGTTGAAACCCTTGGAAAAACTGGTTCCGACACGTCTAAGGCAAAGGAAATAGCCTCACAACATCAGATATTCGCCACCCCCTCGCGGGCGAAGACACGAGTGCGCAGCGCTTGCCTCATTCCCCGCCAAGCCCGCCGCGCACGTCACCCACCGCGTCCTGCAAGGCCAGGGCAGGCACGTCACCGGCCTGCGCGGCCCGAACGCCGAAAAACAGGGCCATTCCGGCCGCAAGGATGAGGATGATCAAGGTGGCCATCAGGATATTCATCGTGGACATCGGGCAGCTCCTGTTTCCGCTGCACCAACCCTAGGCCGCGCCATGTTCGGCCGATATGGGGGCATTCCCTACTCTTTGCGCCGCAAGCCACAGCCCAAAAAGAAGAGAGCGGCCCCAGCAGATGGGGCCGCTCAATACGCAGACTACTCGTTACGCAACTGGGACTTGAAAACAAGGGGCGGTGCAGCGGGCCAAGGGACAAAGCCCGCCGCACCGAGAGGGACACATCGCGTCAGAGCATTCCGGCCGAGACAGGGGCAGTTATCATGACCATGAACATCACAACGATCAGCGCGACGGCCGAATATGTGATGGCATTCAGGGTGGTCATGATCCAAGTCTCCGTCGGATTGTTCCAAGCGATGACACTTACCTAAGTCATTGCTGCGGATCACTCTATTGAGGGAATCCTTACCACCCGGCTAATTCTGGCCCTTTACGATCGGCTCGACGTCAATCGCCTGCGCCAGCGCCTTGAATCGTGCCTCCGACACCTCGCCAAACAGGCTCCGGCCCTCGTCCGACGTCAGCGTCAGGATCAATTCGCGGCGTTTCGGGCGCAGTTTCAACCGGCCATGATCCACCGGGTTCTCTGACGCAAACATCGCTCCGAACCGCATGGCGCGGCCAAGGATTTCGGCCTCACGCACCTTTTTCTCGGGCAACAGATCAAGAAGCTCCGCATTGAACCCCGTCCCCGCCCGGTTCGACTTGTACCGATGCAGCAGCGCCAGCCCCAGATACACCCGCTCCCCATGGGTCAGCCCGCCCAGATTGGCGCGGGTGGCATTGTCGAAACAGACCTCCGCCCGGTAATCGGGATGCGCCCGCCAGCTTACATCATGCAACAAACACGCCGCCCGGATCAGGCGTTTCTGATCCGACCGCGCGGCGGAAAACAGCGGCTCCACAAAGCGATACAGCGCGCGGCCAAAGCCCGGCTGGCGTGAAGAAGACGCCTCCGCATGGCGCGCCGCCTCGATCAACGGATCGCGCCTGCGCGATTGCGCGGACATCTGGTCGTAAAGCAGCCCCTCGCGGATCCCATAGCTTGAGATCGCGACCTCCTTCGGCTTCAACTGCCGCACCAATTCCTTCAGAACCAGCGCCGCGATAGGCACCAACCGCATCCGTTCCGCCGAATTGCCGGTCTCCGCACGCAAGGCGTCCACATCACTGGCCCCGATATGCTTGATCGTCGACATGATCGCCTTGGGCGTCATGCGGTATTCATGCAGCACCTTGAGCGGATAATCCCGCCGGATCATGTCGACCCGCGCAATCGCCCGCCAAGAGCCACCGACAAGGAACAGGCGCTTGGGCCGTTCGGGAAAATCCTCGACCAATTCTGCGATGCGCTCGCGGATATGGGCGCGGATCGCCTTCTTGCCACCCTTTATCCCCATCAGCTTCAGCGGCCCGAGTGCGGACGTCTTGCGCGCGCCAACGATCCCGTCGCCCTTGAGCACGGCCAGTTCCATCGACGAGCCGCCGATGTCGCAGATCAACCCCTGCGCCCCCGGCCAACCCAAAAGCACGCCCTGCGCCGAAAGCCGCGCCTCTTCCTCGCCATCGAGGATCTGAATGCTCAGGCCCGCCTCGCGCAGCACAGCCGCCTGAAAACCGGGCCCATCCTCGGCGTCGCGCACCGCCGCCGTGGCCACGGTCAACATAGGGCTTACATCCATCGCCCGCGCCAATGCGGCAAAGCGTTTGAGCGCCACCAACGCCCGTTCGCGCCCCTCGACGTTCAGGCGCCCCGTCTCGGCGAAGCCCGCCCCCAAACCACACAGGATCTTTTCGTTGAAATAATACGCCGGGGACCGCGCCGCGCCGTCGAACACCACGAACCGGACGGAATTCGACCCGATGTCGATCACGCCGACCCGCGCCAGCGATCGCGCCTCGGGACCATCGAACAACGGCACCCCGAAGGGGCCCCAATCGGGGTGGCTGTCATCCATGATCGTGCTCCCCTCAGGCCCCGATGCAGATCTTTTGTCGCATGCGGCCCCGGCCCCGGTCAATCATGGCCATGGGTCAACTCCGGCACGTCTTTCGCGCCTGCCGACCCGCGCCCCGACAGCGACGGGTTTTCCATGAAAAAGCGGTGGCACGAAAACGGGTTGCTGACCGCGGACAGGTCGGGGCGGTCAAACGTGCCATCCCCGCGCAGAACCCAGCTTTGCGCCACATCGGCCAGGTTCGCGGCCATGATCTGCCCCACGATCTGCGCCTTGACGGTGGCGTTGGTGCATTCGACGAGGGTTTCGACACGGCGATTGAGGTTGCGACCCATCCAGTCGGCCGAACTGATATAAACCCGCGCCTTCTTGGACGGCAGGCCGTGGCCGTTGCCGAAACACACG
>CAZPJO010000371.1:0-3071 GCA_964586895.1 uncultured Roseicyclus sp. | reverse complement strand
GGGCTGCGTATCCAGATGCGAGCCCACATAAACCGGCAACGCATCCGGGTCCGTCCCCTCACGCCGCGCGAACATATTGCCGATCTCATCGACGCCCATGGTGCAGCCTGCATCCTCGCACCAGCGCTGGAACAGGTGGCGCCCTTCGCTGTCCTCATCGGTCAGGGTCTGACGGTTGTTGCCGCCCGCGATGCCGGGGCCGATCTGGGCCATCTCCATCAACGAGTCCCACAGGCGCTCGCCGTTGATTTTCATGTTTTCGCCGGGGGCTGGCATCTTTCGTCTCCGTTTGCGGTGGCGGATTACGCGCGTAATCCGTGCCGGAAAACGCGCGTTTTCCGGTTGCGTCTAGTGAAGCTGTTTCAGCACATCGCCCAACGTCCCAAACAGCTGATCTATCTCACTTTTCGAGATGATCAGCGGCGGTGACATTGCGATGATGTCGCCCGTCGTGCGGATCAAGACGCCCTTGTCGTAGCAATCGAGGAACGCCTGAAACGCGCGTTTTGTGGGCTCCCCTGCAATCGGTTCCAACTCCACCGCCCCAATCAGGCCCATGTTGCGGATGTCGATCACATGGGGCAGGCCGCGCAGGCTGTGCAGCCCCTCTTCCCAATACGGCGCCAATTCCGCCGCGCGCTCGAAAAGACCGTCTTCCTTGTAGGTCTCAAGCGTCGCGATCCCGGCGGCGGACGCAATCGGATTGCCCGAATAGGTATAGCCGTGGAACAGCTCGATCAAATGCTCGGGCCCCTGCATGAACGCGTCGTGAATGGCCCCGGTGGCCAGCACCGCGCCCATCGGAATAACCCCGTTCGTCAGACCCTTGGCGCAGGTGATCATGTCCGGCATCACGCCGAAATGCTCCGCCGCGAAGCTGCTGCCGAGCCGCCCGAACCCCGTGATGACCTCGTCAAAGATCAAGATGATCCCGTGTTTCGTGCAGATCTCGCGCAGCCGCTCAAGATAGCCTTTGGGCGGCATCAAAACGCCGGTCGAGCCCGCCATCGGCTCAACGATGCAGGCCGCAATCGTCTCGGCCCCATGGAGCGCGACGATGCGCTCCAACTCCTCGGCCAGATGCGCGCCATGCGTCGGCTGACCCTTGGTATAGGCGTTGTGCTCGGGCAAATGCGTGTGCGGCAGATGGTCTACCCCGGTCAGCAAGGATCCAAACACCTTGCGGTTGTTCACGATCCCACCCACGGAAATCCCGCCGAAATTCACCCCGTGATAGCCGCGCTCACGCCCGATCAGGCGGGTCCGCGACCCCTGCCCGATGGCGCGCTGATAGGCGATGGCGATCTTCAGCGCAGTCTCGACCGACTCGCTGCCCGAATTGGTGTAGAACACATGTTCGAACGGCTCCGGCGACATGTCGCGCAACCGATTGGCCAGCTCAAATGCCTTGGGATGACCCATCTGGAACGCCGGTGCGTAATCCATTTCCGCGACCTGTTTCTGGATCGCCTCCACGATACGGGGCTGATTGTGGCCCGCGTTGCAACACCACAGGCCCGCCGTCCCGTCCAGCACATCACGCCCGTCGGCCGTTTTGTAATGCATCTTGTCCGCGCCCACGAACATGCGCGGCGTCTGTTTGAATTGTCGGTTCGCGGTGAACGGCATCCAGAAGGCGGAAAGGTCGTTGGGAACCGGATTGCTGCGGTCAAGTGCCATGGCTGTCTCCCCGTCGCCTTGCGGCTGCGTTTTGCGCAGGTGCGGCAAGGGCGCTCGCATTTTCTTTTTGACCATTTGGTCAAGGTCACGCTAGCAAATGCCTAGGGCCAGTCAACGAAAACCACGGTCTTGTCTGCTTAATTCCACGGCAATCGCCGCAGATCATACCACAATTGCCGCGAAGTTGGGCAAAGAGGACACATTGAACGAGGCGAAACCCCGCACCCGCATTCAGGAAAAGAACCGCGCGCTTGTGTTGGAGGCCGCCTTGGAGGTGTTTTCGCGGCAGGGATTCCGAGGCGCCACGCTTGATGAAATCGCCCGCGAGGCAGGGCTGTCCAAGCCCAACCTGCTGTATTATTTCGCCTCCAAGGATGAGATCCACGTCACCCTGCTTGAGGGGTTGGTCGACACCTGGCTTGACCCGCTGCGCGCCATGAAGGCCGACGGCGATCCGCAGCAGGAATTGCTTGGCTACATGCGCCGCAAATTGCAGATGAGCCGCGATTACCCAAGGGAATCAAGGCTTTTCGCCCAGGAAATCGTGCAAGGTGCGCCGCGGATGATCGACGGATTGTCAACGGATTTGCGGGCGCTGGTGGACGAAAAGGCCGACGTGATCCGGGCCTGGATGACGCAGGGCCGCCTTGCGTCGGCCAGCTTTGACAACGCAGTGGGGCTTTGCCGCTTCCGACCCCCATCACCTGATCTTTTCGATCTGGGCGCTGACCCAGCATTACGCCGATTTCGACGTGCAGGTCCGGGCCGTTCTGGGCCCTGGACGCGACCCGATCGATGAGGCCGAGACCTTCCTCGACACCCTCTTCCGCCGCTTGCTTGCGCCCTGATCGGACTTATTCCGCCGCCTTCACCGCGCCGGGGTTGTTGGGATGCGTTGTCCAGTTCGCATAATCCGCCAGGACCACCTTCCCGGTGCGTTCGTCCATGGTGCCCGCGTCGATTTCCTCCATCGTGATGCAGGCCTCCACCGGGCACACGTTCACGCACAGGTTGCACGCCACGCATTCCGCATCGATCACCTCGAAGACACGGTCCGCACTCATGGAAATCGCCTGATGCGAGGTGTCTTCGCAAGCCGCATAGCACCGGCCGCATTTGATGCAGGCGTCCTGATCAATGCGCGCCTTGGTCACGTAATTGAGGTTGAGATATTGCCAATCCGTCACGTTGGGCACCGCACGACCCACCAGATCGTCAAGCGACATACCCTTTTCATCCAGGTATTGCGACAGGCCGGAAATCATCTCCGACACGATCTTGAACCCATAGGTCATGGCCGCCGTGCAGACCTGCACATTGCCCGCGCCAAGCGCCATGAACTCCGCCGCATCGCGCCAGGTCGTGACCCCGCCGATGCCCGAAATCGGCAG
>CAZPJO010000370.1:0-3076 GCA_964586895.1 uncultured Roseicyclus sp. | reverse complement strand
GGACATGGGCATGGAGATGGAGATGCCGGGGGACATGTCCGGCGAGATGGCGATGAATGGCGACGCCACGGACGGCATGGCGATGGACGAGATGGATATGGGTGGCATGGATATGTCGGCCATGACGCGGTTCGGGCCGTTGTTCGGGATGTGGTCGATCATGATGGCGGCGATGATGTTGCCGACGCTGGTCCCGACGCTGGTCAATTACGAGCGTCTGATGACGTCCGCCGATGGCACGCGGGCCGGGTGGCTGGGTGTGTTGGGGGGCTATTCGATCGTCTGGATCGGGGTGGCCGCGATTTTCGCAATCGTGCAGATCGCGCTGTTGCGGGCCGGGATCATCGACATGATGGGCATCGCGCAAAGCACGTGGATCGCGGGCGGGCTGTTGATTGCGGTCGGCGCGTTCCAGTTCACCCGCGCGAAAGAGGTCTGCCACGGGGTGTGCCACGCGCCGATGAATTACTTCCTTGGCCATTGGCGGACGGGGTTCGGCGGCGGTGTGCGGATGGGCATGGGCCTTGGCGCGTTCTGCGCGGGGTGCTGTTGGGGGTTCATGGCGCTGGGATTTGTGGGCGGCATGATGAGCCTGTTGTGGATGGGGTTGGCGACGCTGTTCATGGTGATCGAAAAACTGCCCGCAATCGGGCATTATGTGACCAAGCCGCTTGGTGTGGCGCTGATTTCGGGCGGTTTGGGTGTGCTGGCATACCCGTATATCGCCGCATGAGGAGAGAGAAGATGGCCGTGAAAAAACGCCCCGACGCGGACCGCTTGCCGGTCAGCCAGCGCATCGATCAGCGCATGGACAACCCCAAGCGGCGGCAGATGAAGCCACGCGATTGGGCGATCAAGGGGGAGTTGATCCTGAATTGCTCGTGCACGGTGTTTTGTCCCTGCGTGGTGAGCCTTGGCAAGCATGAGCCCACCGACGGCGATTGCAAGGCGTGGATGGGGATTGCCATCGACGAGGGGCATTTCGAGGGCGAGGACCTGAGCGGGCTGAACGTGGGGCTGATGGTGTATATCCCGGGCAAGATGGCCGAGGGCGGCTGGCAGGTTGCGGCCTATGTCGACGAGCGCGCGTCGGGCAAGGCGTATCAGGGCCTGCTGGAGATCTTTTCGGGGGCTGCCGGTGGAACAACGGGGCTTTTCACGTTGCTGGTGTCGGACATCGTGTCGGCGGAGCGCGAGAAGGTCGAGATCACCCGCGAGGGCAAGAAACGCGGTCTGTTCGTGGGCAAAAAGATCCAGGGTGAGATCGAGATGATCGACGGCGCATCCCCCGATCATCCGGTGATGATCACCAATTCGAAATACTGGATGGGACCCGATATCATCGCGGCGCGGGGCCTGAAATCCAAGGTGCGCGATTTCGGAAAGATGTGGGATTTCTCGGGCAAGTCGGCGGAAATCTGTCCCATCGAATGGGGCGGTTCGGCGGGCGGCAAGTAACGTGGTCGGCCCCGATTATGCGCGGGTCATGGCGCGCTACAACGCCTGGCAGAACCAGTGGATGTATCAGGCCTGCGATGGGTTGAGTGATGCGCAGCGGCACGAGGATCGTGGCCTGTTCTGGGGCTCTATCGCGGGCACGCTGAGCCATCTGACATGGGGTGACACGCTCTGGATCGCGCGCTTTGACGGTGGCGCGGGGCCGGCCAATGCGGTTTTGGGCCAGGATACGGCAATGGCTTATGATTGGCCCACGCTGATGGCCTATCGCCCGCAACTCGACGCGCGCATCGCGGCCTGGGCCTGGAGCGCGGATGGCAGCGATTTCGAAGGCGATCTGACGTGGTATTCGGGTGCCATGGGGCGCGAGATGACGATGCCGCGCGCGCTGTGTGCGGTGCAATTGTTCAACCACCAGACGCACCACAGGGGCCAGGTTCACGGCGTGTTGACGGCGCTGGGTGTGCGCACGGACGACACCGATGTGCCGTTCATGCCGCATGAGGTGCCGGAATGGGATTGAGTTTGATCGGTGCCGCGCGCGCGCCCGCGCAGGCCCGCACCGCGCGCCCGATTTTGCCGAATTATCCCGATTTTTGCCAAGGTAAGGAGACCCAGCCATGGCCCTGATCTCGCCCTCTCGTCGTTTGCGCCGCACCCCGTTTTCGGATGGAGTCGAGGCCGCAGGCGTGAAAGCCTACACGATCTACAACCGAATGCTGTTGCCGACGGTGTTCCGCTCGGTCGAGGAGGATTACCGCCACCTCAAGGACGCGGTGCAGCTTTGGGATGTCTCGGTCGAGCGGCAGGTCGAGGTGCGCGGGCCTGATGCGGGCAAGCTGATCCAGATGCTGACGCCGCGCGACCTGCGCGGCATGCTGCCGGGGCAATGCTATTACATGCCCGTCGTCGACGAGACGGGCGGCATGTTGAACGATCCGGTGATCCTGAAGCTGTCCGAGGACCGGTGGTGGATTTCCATCGCCGACAGCGATTTGTTGTTGTGGGTCAAGGGCGTGGCCTATGGCTATCGGTTGGATGTGCTGGTTGACGAGCCCGATATCGCGCCGCTGGCGGTGCAGGGGCCCAAGGCCGAGGATCTGATGGCGCGGGTGTTCGGCGACAGCATTCGCGACGTGCGCTTTTTCCGGTTCGGCTGGTTCGATTTCGAGGGGCAGAGCTTTGCGATCGCGCGCTCGGGCTATTCGAAACAGGGCGGGTTCGAGATCTACGTCGATGGCTACGACAACGGCATGCCGCTGTGGAATGTGTTGATGGAGGCGGGCCGCGATCTGGATGTGCATGCCGGGTGCCCCAACGGGATCGAGCGGATCGAGGGCGGATTGTTGAGCTATGGCAATGACATGACCGACGACAACACGCCCCATGAATGCGGGCTTGGCCGGTTCTGCAACACCGCGACGGCGATTGGGTGCATTGGCCGCGACGCTCTGCTACGGGTGTCGATGGAAGGCCCGGTCAAGCAGGTGCGCCCGATTGCCATCGACGCCAAGGCGCTGCCGTCCTGCGACCGGCCGTGGCCGTTGCTGGCGGGCTCGCGCAAGGTCGGTCAGGTGACATCGGCGGCCTACAGCCCCGATTTCGGCGAGGGCGTCGC
>CAZPJO010000369.1:0-3079 GCA_964586895.1 uncultured Roseicyclus sp. | reverse complement strand
GCTCAGCTCCGATCCCGGCACCTCCCAGGAGGGGCAGCCCGCCCCGCCGCTCGTGCCGCCCGCGCGCCCAGTCGTCGGAGTGTTGGGGCCGGGGGTCGGCGTCGCGGCATTGGCGCGCATCAGGTCGATCTCGCTGCGCGCCTCGCGCAATTCCATGGCCAGCCGATTGGCCTCAGCCTCGGCGTCCGAAAGGTTCTGCGCCATCCGTTCAAGGTCCGACCGCGCGCGGTCCACATTGCGCAGTGCCGTGTCGCGCTCGGCCTCCAGCGTGGCGAGGGCGGCGGGGCTGATCGCGTCGCCGCCGGCCTCTATCGCGGCTTCCAGAGCGGCCAGTTCGGCGGCGAGCGTTGCGGCGCGGGCGCTTGTTTCGGCCTGATCCGCGGCTGCATCGGCCTGCGCGGTGGCCAATGCGGCTTCCAGATCGGCGACCTCGGCCTCCAACGCCTGCCGTGCCAACTGCGCGCCGTCCTGTTCGGTCAGGGCCTGGTTCAACTGGTTGCGCAGGGTGATCGTGGTCGCACTGTCGCCCTCGGCGGCGGCGTTCAGCTGCGCGCGCAGGCTGTCGATCGTGTCGCCCAATTCGGCGACGCGCGCCTGCGCCAGGTCGCGGGCTTGCGTTGCGGTGGCGACCTCGGCCAGCAGGGCGTTGGCCTGCGTTTCCATCTCCGACAGGCTGACTTCAAGGCCATCGCGGCTGGCCATCACTTCGTTTAGCTGGCGTTGCATGTCCGCGTCACCGCCCGAGGCCACCGGCAACGCAAGATACGCCCCACCGCCCAGAAGCGCCAACAGCCCGCCCCCCAACGCGGCCCCTTTCCAAAAGCCGGAAGCGCCTTCCGGCGGCGGCGCGGGGGGCGGTGCAGTTGTGACCACAGGTGCCGCCTCTACGATCCGTGTGGCGGTGTCCGGGATCGCTGCGAACCACGCGGCGGCATCGGCAGGCCGGTCCTTCAGGGGCCGCGACAGCGCCCGATCGATCAGCGCCAGAAGCCGGGGATCCTGGCCGGGAAAGCGCCCCGCGATCGGGTGATAGGGGTCGTCTTCGCCGTTCGAGACCTTCTGCGCGCGCTCGTCTGCGGGCACGGGGGCGGCACCCGTAATGCAATGATGCAGCGTCGCGGCCAATGAGTAGAGGTCGCTCGCCGGGCCCTGCTCGGTGCCCGCGACGTAGAATTCATTGGGCGAATACCCGTCCGAGACGACGCGAAACGTCCCCGCCGCGCGCGATTGCGCCTTGGTCTCCTGCCGTGCCGCGCCGAAGTCGATGATCACGGGCGTGTCGAGGGGGTCGATGCGGATATTGGCGGGTTTGATATCGCGGTGCAGCAGGCGTTCCTTGCCGCGCTCGGGCGCATCGCGGTGCAGGTAATCGAACGCATTGAGCAACGTCCGCGTCAGCTCGGTCACATAGGCAGGCGTCAGTTTCTGTGGCTCATGCTCGATCACATGCTGAAGGTCGTGCCCCTCGACATAATCCATCGCCATATAGGCGGTGCCGTTTTCCTCGAACAACGTCTGCACATGCACGATGTTGGGATGGCGCAGATTGGCCAGCGTGCGTGCCTCGCGCAGGAACAGGTTGCGCGCGGTCTCGAACGGCTCGGATGTTGACGCACTGGCGGCGGAGACGGTGAAATCCCCCGCCCGCAGCGCCAGTCCGGCGGGAAAGCATTCCTTGATCGCGACCTTGCGGTCGAGGTTGTCGCGCGCCTCGTAGGTGATGCCGAACCCGCCCGCCGCGATCCGCCCCGTGACGCGGTACATGCCCGACGACAATTCCGCACCGACCGGCAATTCGCCGGCGGGTCCGTCGGGCAGCATCTTGGTCTTGCTGGGATCGTCACTCATCGTTTGCGGTCCGGTCTCCGAGGGCAGGTGCGGGCCGGATTGGCGCGCGCGAAGGGGTCTCGGGGGTGTTCGGTTCAAGTATGGCGATGGCGGGGGGCCAAAGTAAACGTCCGGTTTACCTGCATGCGGGCACAATGCGCCCGCCTCTTCCGCGCACCCCTTAGGTCAGGAGCACAATCAACGCGGGCAACGCGACCGCACCGACAAGCGCAAACTCCACCCATTTCATCGCCGCGCTTGCCTGCGCGCGCTGTTTGCGGAAGCCGCCCACGGGGCGCTTGGGCGGCAGCGATTCGGCGATCAATACGCTAAATCCTCGCCGCGCCGCATCCTGTCGCGCGGCATTGGTGATGCAGGTCAACTTTCCCATGATCCCATCAAAGCAAGCCGTGCAGCATTTGCCAAGCGCAACGCCCCTTGCAGAGCGCGCCTCCCGGCCATAGAACGGCGCAAATTTTCACCCGACCTGAAAGGGGCCGGCCAATTCGCGTTGCCCCGCCGCCCCCAAGCCGTCACGAGGACAAACATGCAGATCACCGAAACCCTTTCCGAGGGCCTGAAGCGCGAATACACGATCACCGTCACCGCCGATGATCTTGAAGCGCGCGTGAATTCCAAGCTGCAAGAGGCGCAGCCCGAGGTCGAGATGAAGGGCTTCCGCAAGGGCAAAGTGCCCATGCCGCTTCTGAAAAAGCAGTTCGGCCCGCGTCTCATCGGCGAAGCGATGCAGGAATCGGTCGATGAGGCGATGCAGGGGCACCTGGACGAATCCGGCGACCGCCCCGCCATGCAGCCCGACGTGAAGATGACCAACGAGGATTGGAAGGAAGGCGACGATATCGTGGTCGCCATGTCCTACGAAAAGCTGCCCGAGATCCCGGAGGTCGATTACAAGAAGCTCAAGCTCGAAAAGCTGGTGGTCAAGCCCGGCGCGGACGAGATTGACGACGCGCTCAAGAACCTGGCCGAAAACGCGCAGAACTTTGCCACCAAAAAGGGCAAGGCCGCTGACGGCGATCAGGTCGTATTCGATTTCGTCGGCACCGTGGACGGCGAGGCGTTTGACGGCGGCTCGGCCGAGGATTTCCCGCTGGTTCTTGGGTCGGGGCAGTTCATCCCGGGTTTCGAAGAGCAGTTGGTCGGCGTGAAGGCCAAGGATGAGAAGGACGTCGAAGTGACCTTCCCCGAGGATTATCAGGCCGAGCATCTGGCCGGTAAGGCGGCCGTGTTC
>CAZPJO010000368.1:0-3084 GCA_964586895.1 uncultured Roseicyclus sp. | reverse complement strand
GGTCAAGGGCTTCTGCAAGGACAATGCCGAGGTCGAGGGCATGTCGGAGTTTGTCGAACCGCTCAAACGCGCCTCCAAGGATTTGCAGGCGGCGGGGATGTATTTCATGCAGGAAGGCATGAAAAACCCCAACAACGCGCTCTCTGGGTCGTATGATTTCATGCATCTCTTCGGGCACACCTGCCTTGGACTGATGTGGTCGATGATGGCGAAAGCCTCGCTTGAAGCGCTGGAAACCGGCACGACAGATCCGGACTTCCACACCACCAAACTTGCTACGGGGCGGTTCTACATGCAGCGTTCGTTGCCGATGACGGCGACGCATCTGGCCCGAATTCAGACCGGGGCAGACACGGTGATGGCACTGGACGCGGCGAACTTCTGAGGCGACAAAGGACAGCGCGGGGCATCCCACCCCGCGCCGTTTTCATGACGCAGAGAGCCTTCATGCCCAAACGCCTTCGCCTCACCCGCCGACCGAATATCGCGATGTCCGAAGACGGCTACCGCAAACTGCGCCACCTTGCGACCGAGGCAGGGCTGGACGAAGGCGAATTCCTAAGCTTCCTGTTCGAGCATTGGGGCAGCGTCATCAACGAAGAGAAATTCATCGCTCGCCTGCGCTTGTTCAATTCCGAAATCGATGCGCGCAAACGGTGAGCGGCGCGCCCGGCTTCAAGCGACGGAATTTGAGTATTTTCAAAAAGCTGAAACACAATGGAACGCCCACGGGAAGCGGTGCGCCATTCGCGGTACCCTTTTGGTGAGAGGCTTTTGGGTGGCCTGCCCGCGTGAAGCACAGAGCTTTTGGGGACAAGCGCCAAAAGCTTCCGTTCAGGCGGTTGGCGTCGCATCAACCCGAGTAGGCTCCGGGGTCCAACGGGGCGATGCACTGGTCGACACGACGCCTTCACCTTTTGCGGTCATCGGCTCTCCAGCCTGTACCGCACCGCCACCCTCGCGCGTTAACCTTAATAATTCGTTACCTGTCCCTTCATCTTTTTCAAAATACTCCACGGGGGTTTGGGGGTGTGAAACCCCCAATTGCTAAACCAGCGCGCGGGCCTGGGGGTATGAAACCCCAATTGCTAGACCAGCGCGTGGGTTTTGGGGTGGGAAACCTGCAAATCACGCGGCAGAGTGAATGCGCCCTATTCGGGCACGGAGAGAGACGATGACCAACACACTCTATTGCTTCGGCGAATCCGGTAACGCCTACAAGGCCGCCCTGGCGCTGGAACTGGCCGGGGTCGCATGGACGCCGAAATTTGTGGATTTCTTCAAGGGAGAGGCGCGCAGCGATACGTTCAAGGCCATCAACCCGATGGGCGAGGTTCCGGTTCTGGATGCCAACGGCACCATCCTCACACAATCCGGCGTGATCCAGAAATGGGTAATGGACAGCACCGGCAAGCTCGCCGATGCCGACCCGCTGGACATCCTGCGGTGGACGATCTTCGACAATCAGAAGGTCTCGGGCGTGGCCGGGCCGCTACGGTTCATGATGAATTTCCTGCCCGAAGAAAAGCGCAACGCCGACGTCAACGGTTTCCTTGCCGGTCGCCTCAAGGCCGCGCTCGGTGTGCTGGAGGCCGAGTTGGCCAGCCGCGATTGGCTCGCTGGCGATGCCCTGACCTGCGCCGATATTTCCTGCGCAGGGTACCTGTTCTACGACGAACCGTTCACATTTGCGCGTGCCGAATATCCCGCCATCGATGCCTGGCTCACCCGCATCAGCGAGACGCCCGGGTGGAAACATCCCTACGATCTGATGAAGCCCGGCTTCGCGGCCTGACCCAAACGCGCGCCACATTTTCGCTGGTTTTGCCTGCCAAGCCTTTGCAATGTGACGAAAACAGCGGAAGGGCAGCATGGTTAGCCAAATCGCATTGGGAGCCATCTGGGGCTATCAACGCTGGATTTCACCACGCAAGGGCTGGCGCTGCGCGCATTCGGTTCTGCACGGTGGGACCGGCTGTTCGGGCCATGCAAAATACGCGATCCGTGAACACGGACTTTGGGGGGCGATCCCGCTGGTCCGCCAACGCCTGCGCGATTGCAAGGCTGCCTCCGTCACACTGCGCGCCAATTGTGCGGTGTGCAACGAACGCGATCCCGGGGACGGCAGTGGTGAAGACGGGCGACCAAACCGCGGGCCATGGGGCCGCAAACGCTCCAAGAAAAACCGATCGGACGCGGCCTGCGACGCGCTCGATTGCGGCTTGGGCGGATGTTTGCCCGCCATCGCCTTGCCCGCCTTTTGCGCGTCGTCGGCGGGATCCGGGGCGCAACCTGCGCCCTCTCCCGACAACATGCCATCCGGCGCCCCGGACGCCACGCCCGATGCAAGCGGATGCGACCTTGGCGGGCTCGATTGCTCCGTGCCATCGTGTGATGGATGCGGCAGCTGCGACTGCGCCCCGTCCTGCGGCTGAAAACAGCCGGAAAAACGTTACGTCGTTCGGGGTTCTGGCGCTTGTGTCCATCGCTGAGATACCCACATCCTGACATGACGCATGCGCGCGGCGCAGCTCTCGCACGATGGAGACACCCGATGACCGACGCCTATATCTACGACGCGATCCGCACCCCCCGCGGCAAGGGGCGCAAGGACGGCGCTTTGCACGAGGTCACCGCCGCCCGCCTCTCGGCCTTCACGCTGAACACGCTGAAAGAGCGCAACAACCTCGAAGGTCACGCGGTCGAGGACGTGATTTGGGGCAATGTCACTCAGGTCATGGAACAGGGCGGCTGCCTGGCGCGGGCCGCCGTGCTGGCCTCCGATCTTGACGAGTCGATCCCCGGCCTGGCGATTAACCGCTTCTGCGCCTCCGGACTTGAGGCTGTGAACCTCGCCGCCAATCAGGTCAAGGGGGGTGCCGGCGACGGCTATATCGCAGGCGGGGTCGAGATGATGGGCCGCGTCGCCATGGGCTCGGACGGGGCGGCGATGGCCGTCGATCCGCAACTGGCCATGGACAGTTATTTCGTCCCGCAAGGCATTTCCGCCGATATCATCGCCACCGAATACGGGTTCAACCGCGATCAGGCCGATGAATTCGCCGTCGAAAGCCAGCGCCGCGC
>CAZPJO010000367.1:0-3086 GCA_964586895.1 uncultured Roseicyclus sp. | reverse complement strand
GCCCGCGCGGGTGTGTTTGAAGACGAACCAGATCGCCGCGACTGCGAAGATCGCAAGGTAGGTCACAAGATCGTGGCTAAGCACGATGGGGCCGACGACGGGAATTTCGCGCAGAGCTTCGGGGAAGGGTTTGGCGACATCGGGGATCGGCTGCCCCTCGTATCCGACGCCCAGGAGGGCAGCGAGGCCAAGGCCAAAAAGCGTCAGCGCGAGGCCCGACGCGACCTGATTGGACATCAGGAATTGCGTGACGATCGCAAAAATGAACGACAGCGCTGCAGCGCCCGCCATGCCCGCCAGAAACGCCAGCGTCGGCGATTGCGTCTGATGGGCGACGATGTAGCCGCAGACCGCGCCCATGATCATCATCCCCTCGACGCCGAGGTTCAGGACGCCGGATTTCTCGACCACAAGCTCGCCCAGGCCTGCCAAGAGGACGGGCGTCGAGATCGTGATCAGGGCCACGATGAGGGTGACGGGATCAACGATCATTGAACAAAAGGCCTTCCGTCTCCGAACGTGGTGACGACAAGGACCCACAGAGCCATGAGGGCGCCGAAGATCGGGCCAAGCTGCGCCCATGTTGGAATATGTGCGCGTGCAGGATCGTCTTCATTTGCAAGGACGCCGCGCAACTCGGCGATGATCACGCCGACCGGGCGCGGAGCCTTTCCGGTTGCCAATTGGTAGCCTTGCCGGCCCATCCACAGCGTGGCAGCCAAGGTTACGACCAAGGTCACCATCATTTCGTATGCATGTTGATAGGAGCGCCACAGGAGAACGCAGACAAGCGCGCCCAGCACGCCACCGCTCAGGAATATGAAGGCATGCCCCAGCATCTGTTTTGCATTCTTAGTCATGCGACGCCCTCCCGACCGAGCCGCACGCGGTAGTTCGACAGGACGTCGAGCGCGAGGAGGAAGAACAGGAGCATGCCCTGGAAGGCCTGGATGGCGGGGGCGGGGACTTGCAGCATCAGTTGTGCCAGCTCGCCGCCGATATACGTCAGCGCCATCAGGAGCCCGGCGAAGAGAATGCCGATGGGGTGCAGCCGACCGAGGAAGGCCACGATGATCGCGGTAAAGCCGTAGCCGACGTTGAAGTCGATGGTGATGGAGCCTTGCGGGCCCGATGCCTCGAACAGGCCCGCGGCCCCGGCGAGCGCGCCGGAGATGCCAAGGCACAGGATCACCAGCCGCCCGGGGTTTACGCCCGAAAACCGCGCGGCGCGCGGAGCCTGCCCGGCCAGCTTGATCTGGTAGCCGAGCATGTGTTTCTGGAACAGGATGTAAGCCGCAATGACAGCAATAAAGGCCGCCAGAACGCCCCAATGCATGCCCGTGCCCGCGATGATCTCGGGGTTATCCGTGCCGGGGTGGCGCGCAAGGTTGCGCGAGCCGGGAAAACCCTGACCGTCGGGATTCCTGAGCCAGCCGGTGGCGGCGGAGGCCAGCATGGCCTCGGCCACGTAGACGAGCAGGAGAGAAACGAGGATTTCGTTGGTGTTGGCGAAAACCTTCAAAAGCGCTGGGATCATCGCCCAGAGGCAGCCGCCGATGAGGCCCGCGATGATCATGCCGGGAAAGATCAGACCGGATTCGGACGGGTAGAACGCAAGGCCGAACGCCGCCCCGAAGAGCGCGCCGACGATGTATTGCCCTTCGGCGCCGATGTTCCAGACACCGGCGCGGAACCCGAGGCTGAGCCCGATGGCGATAAGGATCAGAGGGCCTGCCTTCACCAATAGTTGCGGGCGCGAGAATGCGGCGAAGCGTTCGTGAAACAACGGATCCCAGAAGATCACGCGGATGGTTTCAAACGGGTCCTGACCCAGGGCCGCGAACATCGCGCCGCCAGCGATCATTGTCAGCAGCACGGCGAGGACCGGGGTGCCGATGGCCCAGGCGCGTGACGGCGTGGGGCGCTTTTCGAGGCGGATCATATCGTGGCCTCCGCCATGCCATGGGCCCCGCCAAGCATCAGGCCGATTTCCTCCATGCTGAGGTCGCGCGCGGGGCGCGGTTCACTCAGGCGGCCTTCGTTGAGCGCGCAGAAGCGGTCGGAGATTTCCAGGAGTTCGTCGAGATCCTGACTGATGACGATCACCGCCGTCCCGTTTTGTGCGAGGTTAAGCAGGGCCTGCCGGATATCGGCGGCGGCCGACGCATCCACGCCCCAGGTGGGTTGGTTGATGACCAGCACGACCGGATCTTGCAGGATCTCGCGCCCGACGACGAATTTTTGCAGGTTGCCGCCCGAAAGGGCCCGCGCCGCGACGTGGTTGCCGGGGGTGCGCACATCGAAACGCGCGATGATTTCATCCGCAAAGCTGCGCGCGCGGCCCCATGCGATGAAGCCGTTTTTCGCCAGCCCCTTGCGCGTCGCGCCGGTCAGCACGGCGTTTTCCGTCAGGCTCATGTCCGGTGCTGCGGCGTGGCCCAGGCGTTCTTCGGGCGCGGACAGAATGCCAAGGCCGCGGCGGCCCTCGGGCGACAAGGTGGCGAGGTCCGTGCCGTTGAAGGTGATCGCGCGTTTCGGTGTGGCGCGTTCCCCGGACAGGACGGCCAAAAGCTCATCCTGACCATTGCCGGCCACGCCGCCGATCCCGAGGATTTCGCCAGCGCGCACCTCGAACGAGATGTCGCGAAGCGGCGTGCCGAACGCGGTTGCAGCAGGCGCGCTGAGGTTGCTGGCCGCCAACAAAACCGTGCCCGGTTCGGCGGCGTCGCGCGCCGGTTGCGCCAGCGACTTGCCCACCATCATTTCGGCCATCTGCGCGGCGGAGGTCTGTTTTGGGTCGCACGCGCCGACCACCTTGCCCAGTCGCAGGATGGTGGCCGCATCACACAGGGCGCGGATCTCTTCGAGCTTGTGTGAGATATACAGGATCGCGGTGCCCTCGGCGGATAACTTGCGCAGCGTGTGGAACAGGATTTCCACCTCCTGCGGGGTCAGGACCGAGGTCGGTTCGTCCATGATCAGAAGCTTCGGATCCTGCAGCAGGCAGCGGATGATCTCGACCCGCTGACGCTCGCCTGCCGAGAGATCACCCACGAGGCTTTCGGGATCAAGCGGCAGGCCATAGG
>CAZPJO010000366.1:0-3086 GCA_964586895.1 uncultured Roseicyclus sp. | reverse complement strand
GGTGCCCTCGTCGGTGGTGAACTCGCCGTCGGTGCCGACAATCTCGGTCATGAAAAGGCCCGCCTCCTTGACCTTGCCGCTATAGGTGCCGAAGGCGCGCACGCGGGTCGGCCCGAAATCGGCGTCGCGGATCATGATCGGGTTCTTGGTGCCCCATTTCAGGTCGGTGAAACGGGCGGTGTTGACGAAATAGATCTCGGATTTGAACGGCGACTGGAACCCGTGGTCCCAGTGCTGCAGCGAGGTCATGATCGGCATGTTGTTGGTCTCGAGCATATAAAGCCCGGGGGTGAAGACATCGGCAAGCTGGCCTTCGTGGATGAACACCGCGACCTGGCCTTCGCGCACCGTCAGCTTGGCGCCGTATTTGATCTCGTGGCCGTAGCGCTCGAAGCGGTAGACCATGGTGTCGCGGGTGTCATCGGTCCATTCGATGACGTCGATGAACTGGCCTTTGAGGAAATCCATGATGGGCATGTTTGGTGCGACCCCTGTCTGCAATGCGATGTGTTTTCGCAGATCATATAGCCACGCGCGTTTTGTCGCCACAGGTTTGTGCGCGGGGGAAACCCAAAGCGTTTTTCACCGGAAGCCCGGTTTGCCCCAGGGGGCGGAGCGGGTCAGGAGGTTGCCGCGCGACAGGGCGCCAGATCGGGGCCGTTGCGGATATCGAGCCCGAAGAGCCCCGCCAATGCGGTCAGCGCGCCGTCGGCATCGTAGAAGGCGAACAGCGGGAATTCACCCTCGAACCGGACATCGGCTGCGGGAAAACGCGCGCTGTCCGGCAGGGTGATGAATGCCGCGTTGTCGGGACCCAGCGGAGTGCCGGTCAACTGCGCGGGGTCTTCGCCGGTCTCGGCGATGGCGGCCCCGTAGGCTGCAAGCGCGTCGGCGTCGGCGGCGGTCATGAAGGCGGCAAAGCCGGTGTCGAGGGGGAAGGTCCCGATTTCTTCGGCGCATTGGACGGGCGCATCGGAGAACACCAGCGCGAGAAGCTCATGGGCGCCGGTTTCCGGCGTCTGGCGTGTGAACGCATGGGGCGCAGTGTGCGGGACGGGGATGCCGGTGGCGGCGACATCGGGCTGCAGGAAAAGGTCCGCAGGTGCCGCACGGTCGCCGTCCATCATCCATTGGCCAAGGGAGATGCCATTGGGGCCGGTCAGGCCAAGGAGTGTTCCGATCTCCTGTGCCGTGGCCGGGCCGCAGAGGGTTGCGGTCGCGAGCGCGGCAAGCAGGCGCGCGGGGCCGCGTGGGGGCGTCATCCTGCGGGGGCTGCGCAGGGTTCGGGCAGAAGCCAATCGTCGCCGCCGGTGATGAACTGGGTGTAAAGCGCGACCATATTGCCGTCGGCATCATGCAGGCTGGCCACCGGATAGCCGCCGTCCCCCCAGCCGGAGCCGGAGACGGGGAAACTCGCGCCCGAGGGCAGGCGGGCGATGAAGGGAATGGTGGGCAGGCTCGCGTCGAGTTGGTCGGCATAGGTGCCGTGATACGTGCCGTAATTCGGGTCGGCATAGGCGTTGAGCGCGCGCACGTCGGACGGTGTCAGGAAGCCAGCAAGGCCGGTGTCCACGCCAATGGTCGTCAGGTCCTGGCCGCAGACGACCGGCGCGTTGGACCAGACAAGCGCCATAAGCGCCGCGCGCCCCTGGCTGCGTTCCAGAAGGCCAATGACGCGCGCGGGGGCATCGGGCACGCGCAGGGGTGTCGCGTCGGTCTGCCACAGCGTCAGCGGATCGGTGGCATAGAGCCGCCCGCCGCTGGGGCGCCACATCTCGGAGACATGGACATCGGTGCGCAGGCCGATGCCCTGCCTGAGCCAGTTGGTGGCGTCCTGTGCCTGTGCCTGTCCCTGGGCCTGTCCCTGGGCCGCAGTGGCAAGGAGGCAGGCGAGGGCTGCGAGGACAGCCGAAGGCTGGAGGAGGGGGGCGAGCCGGGCGCGCAGATAGGGGCTCATGACGGGCCGCCCAAAAGCTCTTCGGCCAGGGCTTCGATGCCGGCGCGCGCCGCATCGGGGTCCGCGCCGGGGGTCAGGCGGGGATCGTAGAGCATCTGCAAAAGCAATTCGTCATGGCGGGTCAGAAGCGCGAATTCCTCGTCATCGTTGAAGATCGACGGGCGCGCGGCGGGGCTGTCGTTGGGCAGGCCAAGGCCCTGGGCCACCTCTTCGTGCACGCAGGAGCGGCGCAAAAGGTCGGGGTGTTCGTCGCGGATCACCGCGATGGCGGCGACATATTCGCTGCTGCCGGGGCGGCTGAAGGCGTAGACCGAGCAGAAGGTGAACCGGCCAAGGTTCTCGATCTCGCGCACGGTCGCGTCCGAAATGCCGGGCACCAGCCTGCGCAGCATTGGGCCCGAGGCCGCGAGCGCGTCGGTGTTCATGTAAAGGACGTGGAAATTGCCGCCCGAAGCCACGCTGCGCACCGGGTGGCCGGTGACGCGCGCCAGGCGCGTCGCATAGGTGCCCAGGACCGAGCGATCTTCGGCGCGTTGTGCGGCGTCGACAGTGGGGCCGAAATGGGCCTCAAGGCGCACCGGCCCGGACCAGCGGCGCAGGCGCGAGGGGGTCTGGCGCTCGATGAACCGGCCGTTTTCCAGCGTGTATTCATCATAAAGCGCGATGCGTTCGAAATTCGCGGCCAGTTGCCGGGCCGTGAACGGCGTGTCCGGGCCGCCGCCATCGGTGCGCAGCAGACCGTTGGAGATCAGCTGTGTCTGAACCGATTGGTAATAGTCGATGAACGCGAGGCTCTCGGCGGAGGGTGTGGCGAGCGGGTCGGGCTCCTCCGCCCGGATTTCAGGCCGGGGGGAGGTTTCGGGCGCGATGCCGACGCATCCCGAGAGCGCCAGCAGAAGGCCCGCAAGCGCCAAGCGGAGAAGGGGGTGTTGCACCAATGAACGCATCGGGCGACCCCCTTGCCGGTTCGTGCTCAGGCCTGAGCGCCCGCGGGTGCGGCTGCACCATCGGCTGCGGGACGCCGCGCGGAGGCAGACGCGAGCGTGTCGCGCAATTCGGCCTCCATCTTGGCCATCTCGACCTCGGCCTCGGCGCGTTTGCGCTTGCCCTCGTCGGCGATCTGCAGGCT
>CAZPJO010000365.1:0-3103 GCA_964586895.1 uncultured Roseicyclus sp. | reverse complement strand
ACTGGCCGAAACCAACGGCGCGGCGCTCCGCTATGAGGCCGCCGTCGCGGGCGGCATCCCGGTGATCAAATCCCTGACCGAAGGGCTGGCCGGCAACCGCATCACCCGCGTCATGGGCGTGATGAACGGCACCTGCAATTACATCCTCACCCGCATGGACGAAGCGGGCCTGTCATATCAGGCCGCCTTTGATGAGGCCGACGGTCTGGGATACCTCGAAGCTGACCCGAACCTTGATGTCGGCGGCATCGATGCGGGCCACAAGCTCGCCATCCTCGCCTCCATCGCCTTCGGCACGCGCGTCGCCTTCAACGACATGCGCCTTGAAGGCATCGGAAAGGTCTCCATCGACGACATCCGCCGCGCGGGCGATCTGGGCTACAAGATCAAGCTTCTGGGCGTGGCGCAGATGACCGGGCGCGGGCTGGAACAACGCATGACCCCCTGCCTCGTGCCCGCCACCTCGCCGCTTGGACAGCTTGTCGGCGGCACCAACATGGTCGTCATCGAAGGCGATGCCGTGGAACAGATCATCCTGCGTGGCCCCGGCGCGGGCGAAGGGCCCACGGCCTCCGCCGTGATGGGCGACATCTGCGACATCGCACGCGGCCTGCGGCTGCCGGTGTTTGGTCAGCCCGCCGATACCCTGGCCGAGGCGACACCGGCCAATGCCGAAAGCCCCGCCTGCTTCTACCTGCGCCTCGAACTGGTCGACAAACCCGGCGCGCTGGCCAAGGTCGCGACCGCGCTTGGCGAAAACGGCATCTCCATCGACCGCATGCGCCAATATGATCACGACGCCACCAATGCGCCCGTGCTCATCATCACCCACAAGGCCGCGCGCCCCGATCTCAACGCCGCTTTGGCCGCCCTGCCCGCCACCGGCGTCGTCGCGGGCGATCCCGTCGCCCTCAGGATCGAGGACGTCTGAGGCGTGACACCGGACCGGATCCTCGGCCCCCTTCTGATCCTTGACGACATCTCGGGCGGGCGGCTGCATCTGGCCGCCATTTTCGTGGCGCCACCCGGCCAAACGCCGGGCCCCGTGACCGTCAACGGCACCGATATCCCGTGTCAGCCGCTCCTTGCGTATCGCACCGCGCATCTGCACCGCGCGCGCTTTTCCGTGCCCGATGATGCGCCTTCCGCCTATGGCTGGAACGGCGAAACCTTTCCGCTGGCCTCCGATCTCACCGGCGATTTGCGCCTTGCCTATGCGTCGTGCAACGGCGAGGAGCACGGCGATCTCGACCGTGATGGGGCCGAGCGCAACGCGATGTGGGCACAGCTTGCGGCGCAGCATCGCGCGCGCCCCTTCGGCCTTCTGCTCCACGGCGGGGATCAGGTCTATGCCGATGAGGCCACGCATGGCCACCCCCTCTCCGAGGATTGGCCCGACAAGATCCCCCGCGATCCCCTGCCCCATGATCTCGACGATCTGCGCGCCCATCTGCGCGACCGCTTCGCCGAACGTTATATCGCGCAGCTCAACCATCCCGATTACGCCTGGCTCGTCGCCCGCGTGCCCGCGCTTGCGCAATGGGACGATCACGATATCTGCGACGGCTGGGGCTCGCTGCCGCGCTCGCGCACCTATTCGCCCGTCGGTCAGACCCTCTTCGAGGTCGCGAAAGAGGCCAACCTTGCCTTCCAGCACGGCACCGTTGCGGGCGATTTGCCCGCGCGGTTCACCGACCCACAGGCCTATCACCTCGGCTGGCAGATCAACGCGCCGGGCCTGCGCCTTCTGGCCCCCGATCTGCGCTCCGAACGCACCCGCAGGCAGGTCATGGGCGACGATGGCTGGCACGCGGTCGAGGCTCAGGCCGCAACACCCTTCACCGGCCACACCTTCGTGATGTCCTCCGTGCCGCTGCTCGGGCCGCGCCTGTCGCTGCTCGAAGCGCTGATGGTCCTGACCCCGAGGATGCAGAAATACGAAGACGATCTGCGCGACCAATGGCAAAGCCGCGCCCATCGCGAAAGCTGGCAGCGCATGCTGACGTGCATAATGCAGAAGCGAGAGGCCGAGGGGCAGGACGTCACCATCCTGTCGGGCGAGATCCACCTTGCCACCCGCGCCGAGATGGCCGCGCGCAACGGTCAGCCCCTGCATCAACTCGTGGCCTCCGGCATCACGCACCGCCCGCCGCCCAAGGCCTGGGCGCGGTTTCTCGGCGCGTTGTCGCGCCTGGGCGAAAGCCCCTTGCCCGGCCACCCGATCCGCATCCGGCGCATCCCCGGCCAAAGCCTGCGCTATGTGGCCGAACGCAATGCGCTGGTGCTGGAACGGCAGGGCGACATGTGGCAGGCGATCTGGCATTTCGAGCATCAGGGGCCGTCCCCCGCCCTCCCGATCTGAGCCGTGCGCGTTGCCCATTCAAAAATGAATAGCGAAGGCCAATTTTCGGGCATTTCCATTCATGGATGAATGATCAACGTGAGACCCTGCGCCCCGCCCGTTAGCGCCCCCAGCCTTGTCGCGCCCTGCCCCGCCCGCTATGGCAGGGGCAACCGCTTACAACTTGCGCAGGGATTTCCATGGCCAAGAAAGACTTCAACGACCGTTTGCTTTCGCTCGGGCTCGCCCGCGTCTCCGAGGCCGCGGCCATCGCGTCGGCCGAATGGATCGGCCGCGGCGACGAAAAAGCCGCCGATCAGGCCGCCGTCAACGCCATGCGCGAACAGCTCAACCGCCTGGATATCTCCGGCGTCGTCGTCATCGGCGAAGGCGAACGCGACGAAGCCCCCATGCTCTACATCGGCGAAGAAGTCGGCGCAGGCACGGGCCCCGAGGTCGACATCGCCCTTGATCCGCTCGAAGGCACCACGCTGACCGCCAAGGACATGCCCAACGCGCTGACGGTGATCGCCATGGGACCGCGCGGCTCCATGCTGCACGCGCCTGACGTCTACATGGACAAGCTGGCCATCGGCCCCGGCTTTCCCGAAAACATCGTCAGCCTCGATCAGACACCGGGCGAACGCGTCCGCCTTCTGGCCGCCGCCAAGCAATGCACGACCGCCGATATCACCGTCTGCGTGCTTGACCGCCCGCGCCACGAGAAGATGATCGCCGAGTTGCGTGACACCGGCGCCGCGA
>CAZPJO010000364.1:1299-3113 GCA_964586895.1 uncultured Roseicyclus sp. | reverse complement strand
AAAAGCGCGGTGTCTATGGCGGCGGCGTCGGTTATTTCAGCGCGAATGGCGATATGGACATGTGCATCGCGCTCCGCACGGCGGTGGTCAAGGACGGCAAGCTATACATTCAGGCCGGCGGCGGCGTGGTCTATGACAGCGACCCCGAGGCCGAGTTCATGGAAACCGTCAACAAATCCCGCGCCATCCGCAAGGCTGCAGAAGACGCCAGCCTGTTCTCGCGCCCGGGCAACCGCTGAGCCGTCGCGCCAACGGCGCGCAAGCCAGGTCGCGCCAACGGCGCGCAAAGCAAGATCGCGCCGGTGGTGCGCAAAACCGGCTCAGTTCCCTTCGTCGCGCAGCAAAACCGCCGACAACGGCGCAAGCGCCACCACCTCGGACCGATCGCCAAGGGCCCACGAAGACAGCGCCGTCACCGTCGCGGGCCGCGTGTGCCCCACCACCACAACCCCGCCTTCCTGCGCCGCCGCAAAGGCCGCCCGCGTCAGGGACCGCGTGATCCCCGGCGCGGTCTCGCCCGAGGCGTCGAGCATCCGGAACACCGTCGCACCCGGCACCCCGGCGCGTGCAGCACTCTGCTCGGCCGCGTTCAGCCCTCTGGGAAACGCCACCAGGCCGTGACCCGTCTCCGCCAACGCCGCCACTGTCGCATCAAGCACCGGGCGGTCGCCCTGTATGCGATGGTCAGGCGTGTCCAGAAGCGCCACCGCCTCCGGCACCAGCGCAAGCACGGCTCCGACCGCCTCTTCCGTGTCCTGCGCCGTTGCCCCGTCGATCAGGAAGGCGCCAAACATCACAACCTCGAACCCCGCCGCGCGGTAGGCCTGCGCGCGGTCGGCGGCGTCGGGATGCAGCGCGTCGACGGCAAAGGCCACCGGGAAGGACAGCCCGGTCAGGGTCGCCAAATCAATCGCGCTGTCAGGCTCATCGATCAGGATCACGGCCAGAAGGGCGCGCGTCTCGGCGGGGCCAAACGGTGCTGCGAAGGCTTCGATCGCGCGCAGACCGCCCGGTGGCGACGCGGGCATCTCTGCATCTTCGGCCTCCGGCGCGGTGCCGCCGTTGATCCCGGTGTCGGCGCCCATCTCGTCGCCAAGGTTCTGCGGCAGGCGCGAGGTTTGCGGGAAGCGGGGCGGGGCGACCGGATCCGCAGTGCTTCCACCCAACGCGCCACCGCCGATATCACCGCCAATTGTCGGCAAGCGCGGCAGCCTCAGGGCCGGTGTCTCGGGCTCGGTTTCGTCCAACTCGGCGATGGCCTCCGCCGGAGAGGCACCCTCGTCTGCGGGGCTTTCAACCGGCTCTGCCGGATCGGCATCGGCAACATCGACCTGTGGCGGGACGACCTCGTCCGGGGTCACGTCTTCTGATGCCTCCACCTCTGCCGCAACATCCTCTTCCGGCGCGTCCGGCTCGGGCGCCGGGGCGGCAATGGTCTGAACCTCGGGTGTAGCGCTGGCCGAGGGTTGCGGCAGCGTCACGGGCGTCTCCGGCACAAGCGGCGCTTCTGGGGCGCTGGCCGCGGCCTGGGGTTGATCGCCCGGCTCCGCCTCTGCCGCAATCCCCGACGGCGCGGTCGAGGCAACCCGGGGCTGCGCGGCGGGCGCGGTGTCGAACATCGGCGCAGGCTGCACGCCATCGGCTTGCGGGGCGGTCGGGGCCGCCGCATTGGGCGCGGCATCGGGGGCGGGAAGAACAGCGGCCTGCTCGGGCGGGGGGCGGTTGAACTCACTGCCCGACGGCAAGGGCACATCCGTGGCCGGGGTCGCAGTGCCAGTTCCGGTGCCGGTGTCTTCGGGCTCTGCCCCATCCGC
>CAZPJO010000364.1:0-1199 GCA_964586895.1 uncultured Roseicyclus sp. | reverse complement strand
TCCCCCCCCTCGGCCTCGCCATTGCCTGCATCCGCCCCATCCGGCGCGGCGGCTTCGGCGATATCGTCATCCGCCTGGCGCTCTGGCAAAGGCGCGCTCAGAGACAGCGACACAATCACCGCCACACCCGCCAATAGCCCTGTAAGGATCCCAAGTCTCAGACCACTCATGGCCCCTGCTCCTGTCTGCCCGGGCCCGGGTTCCGCCCCCGGGCGCACCTGTGCACTGCGCCGGGCCACCTTGACCCCCGCGCGCGGCTTTGAAACATGTATAGCGCGGGCGCGCGGCGCCTTCACCCCCTTTTGCGTGAGGTCGCCCTTTGACACTGCTGCTGATCGATAATTACGACAGTTTCACCTATAATCTGGTCCATTACCTTGGAGAGCTGGGGGCGGACGTCCGCGTTGTGCGCAACGACCAGATCTCGGTTCAGGAGGCGATGGCCTCCGGCGCGCGCGGAATCGTGCTCAGCCCCGGGCCCGGCACGCCGGAACAGGCGGGGATCTGCCTCAGCCTGACAAAGGCCGCCGCCGGGGCGGGCGTACCACTTTTTGGTGTGTGCCTGGGGCACCAGACCATCGGCGCGGCCTTCGGCGGCCAGGTGCAGCAACATTCCGACATCGTGCATGGCAAGATGGGCACGATCCGGCACGCGGGCGCGGGCGTCTTCGCGGACCTGCCCTCGCCAATGGCCGCGACGCGGTATCATTCGCTGGTCGTGGACCGCGCCAGCCTGCCGCCCGAGCTTGAGGTCACCGCGGAATTGGACGACGGCACGATCATGGGCCTGCGCCACCGCGACTTGCCCATCGAGGGCGTGCAATTCCACCCCGAAAGCATCCGGTCCGAACACGGCCACGCGATGTTGAAGACGTTCCTAGATACGACCCAGACAGGCGAGCCCGCATGACACCCGTTACGAACGCCCCGAACGACGCTATGAAGCCGATCATTTTTGCCGCCTCCGAAGGACCGCTCAGCCGCGCGCAGGCCGAAGAGGCGTTCGGCTACCTCTTTGACGGCGCGGCCAGTCCCGCGCAAATGGGCGGCCTGATCATGGCGATGCGCGCGCGCGGCGAAAGTGTCGCGGAATATGCCGCAGCCGCACAGGTGATGCGCGACAAATGCGTCTCCGTAGCCGCCCCAGAAGGCGCGATGGATATCGTGGGCACGGGCGGCGATGGGATGGGCACGCTGAA
>CAZPJO010000363.1:0-3129 GCA_964586895.1 uncultured Roseicyclus sp. | reverse complement strand
CTATACAGAGGCGCTGCTGTCCGCCGTGCCCATCGCCGATACCAGCATCGAGAAACAGCATATCGTGCTCGACGGCGACATCCCTTCGGCGATGAACCCGCCCTCCGGCTGCCCGTTCCAGACCCGCTGCCGCTGGAAATCCGACGTCCCCGGCGGGCTCTGCGACAAGGAGGTCCCGCCGCTCCGCACTCTGGCGGACGGGCACCAGATCAAGTGCCACCTCGCTGAAGATATTCTTGCCCGAATGGAACCCGTCATAAAAATCGCCGCCGAGTAAACTCCAAGACACCCCCACACCACCGAAGCATTTGAAAATAAAAGATAAAAGTAGCCGCGTTTAGTGGTTAATGGCCGATGTTACCTGAGGCCACCGCGACGGATTTGAGGACCGCATAACCTTGCCAGCCCTCGCTCAGGCCCATGGCGCGCGCGGAGCGGTGGGTGATGCGGGCCAGCAGGTGATCACCTCCTGCCGCCAGTTGCACCATGACGCCCGGCCCTTGCCCTTCGCGCAACGCGCTGACCCGCACCGGAAGCACGTTCAACGCCGAGATATCCTGCGGGCGCGTAGCTGCGAGCATCACATCCTGCGCCTCGATCCGCACGCGCACCTCCGCGCCTTCGCGTGCGGACAGATGCGGCAACCACAAGACCCCGCCGGAGCAGGTCAATTCCGTGAGCCCATCGTCGTGGTGGCGCACCACCCGCGCCGTCACCAACGCACCCGCCTCGCGGATGCCAATGATGGGTGCGATGTCGGGGTCCGACAGGAGCTTTGCCGCCGGGCCGGCGCGCACGACCTTGCCGTTTTCCAACGCGACCAACGTGGTGGCCAGCCGCGCGACCTCGGCCACGGAATGCGACACGTAAAGCACCGGCACCTCGGCCGCGTCCCGGACCCGTTCGAGATATGGCAGGATCTCGGCCTTGCGGGCGTCGTCCAACGCGGCCAACGGCTCATCCAGCAGCAACAGGCGCGGCTGGCTCAACAACGCGCGCCCGATCGCCACGCGTTGCGCCTCGCCCCCTGACAAGGCTGCGGGCCGTCGGTCCAGCAGGTGGCCTATACCGAGCATCTCAACCACCGGCCCCGGGTTGACACCCGTTCGCGCGTAACCAAGATTTCCGCGCACATCCATATGCGGAAACAGGCGCGGCTCCTGAAACACGTAACCAATCCCGCGCCGGTGCACGGGCAAGCCATCCAACCGCGCACCGCCCACCATTATCCGCGCATCATCAGCTTTAAGAAGGCCCGCCACGGCCCTGACAACGCTTGTTTTTCCTGCACCGGACCGCCCGAACAGGCAGGTGACGCCAGCCGGGGCCGCAAACGCCGCGTCCAGCTTGAAGGCCCCGAAATCGTGGCGCAGCGCGATATCAAGCATCCCGCCCTCCGACCCGCGCCGCCACCCGGCGCGCCAAAATCTCGGACGCCAGCAACGCGCCCATCGCAATCACCACCGACACGATCACCAAACGCCACGCGCTCGCCTCGCCGCCCGGCACCTGCAGGAAGGCGTAGATCGCCGAGGGCACCGTGCGCGTCTCGCCGGGGATGTTGCTCACAAACGTAATCGTCGCGCCAAACTCGCCCATCGCTTTGGCAAAGGCCAGGATCGCCCCCGTCAAGACACCCGGCGCGATCAACGGCAAAGTCACGGTCAAGAACACCCGCCAGCGCGACGCGCCAAGTGTTGCCGCCGCCTCTTCCAGCCCCGGATCGACGGCCTCCAACGACAACCGGATCGCGCGCACCATCAACGGAAACGCCATGATCGCCGCCGCCAGCGCCGCGCCCGTCCAACGGAACGCCACACCCAATCCCATGGCCTCCAACCAGCCGCCCAACGCAGCCTGCGGCCCGAAAGAGACCAACAAAAGATACCCCGTCACCACCGGCGGCAAGATCAACGGCAGATGCACCAACCCGTTGAGAACCGCATGCCCGGGGAACCGCTTGCGCGCCAGCACCCACGCCACCGCCACCCCCAGCGGCAGGCTCAGCAGGGTCGCTGCAACGGCGACGCGCAAGGAAAGTGCCACCGCCTGCCATTCCGCCGGTCCCAGCCAGCCGGTCATTCCGAGATCACCGAAAAACCCGCATCGCGGAAGTGATTGCGCGCCTCGGGGCCCGTTAACCACGCGACGAAGGCCAGCGCCGCCGCGCTTGCATCGGGCGTGGCCGCGACCGGATAGATGATGGGGGGATGCAAATCCTCGGGCAGGGTGTCGATCACCGCGACGTCCGGCGCACCAAGGGCATCGGTTGCATAGACCACGCCCGTCTCCGCCGCGCCAAGCGCCACAAGGCGCAGGGCCGCGCGCACATTGTCGGCCTCGATCACCTGCGGGCGCAGCGTATCCCAAACGCCCAACGCCTCGAACGCCATGCGCCCGTAGATGCCCGCCGGCACCGCATCGACCAATGCCATGGCGATGCGCCCGTCTTCCAGGCCCCGCGATGCGGTGTCGGCACCCTCTGCGTGAAGCTCTGCGTTCATCACGATCACGAGGCGGTTGCCAAGCACATTGCGCCGCGTTCCCGGATCAATGGCGCCTGCGGCCTGCAGGTGATCCATCCAGTCGAGATTGGCCAGGAACACCACATCCGCCGGTGCGCCCGCCTCCACCTGCCGCGCGATGGCCGACGAGCCCGCATAGGACAGGGTGACGTCGTGGCCGGTTGCGCCCGCAAACGCCTCGGCGACCGCATCCAACGGCCCGGCAAGGCTTGCCGCCGCGAAAACGGTGACGTCCTCCGCCATCGCTTGGTTCGTCAGAAACAGGGAAAGAAGCCAGGTCCAGCGCATGGCGCGACTATCGCTTGGGGGGACGGGGGCGGCAAGGGCGCGCGGCGGGACCGCAAAAAAGAATGGGGCCCCCGAAGGGACCCCAGTTTCGCTGATCAACCGGGACTTTGCGAAGGAAAGTCTCCGGCGGCAGCCAAAACAGCGCGCGGCGGGACCACAAAAAGAATGGGGCCCCCGAAGGGACCCCAGTTTCGCTGATCAACCGGGACTTTGCGAAGGAAAGTCTCCGGCGGCAGCCAAAACAGCGCGCGGCGGGACCACAAAAAGAATGGGGCCCCCGAAGGGACCCCAGTTTCGCTGATCAACCGGGACTTTG
>CAZPJO010000362.1:0-3141 GCA_964586895.1 uncultured Roseicyclus sp. | reverse complement strand
CCTCGGGCCCGGCTGGCCCGGCATCTTGTTGCACGAGGCCGTGGGTCACGGGTTGGAAGGCGATTTCAACCGCAAGAAACAAAGTGCGTTCGCCGGGCTCATGGGGCAGCGCGTCGCCGCCAAAGGGGTCACGGTGCTTGACGATGGCACGATCCCGGACCGGCGCGGCTCGATCTCCGTCGATGACGAAGGCACGCCGTCCCATGCCACGACCCTGATCGAGGATGGCATCCTCGTGGGCTACATGCAGGACCGTCAATCCGCGCGCCTGATGGGGGTTGAGCCCACCGGAAACGGGCGCAGGCAAGGCTTTGACCACACGCCCATGACGCGCATGACCAACACCTACATGCTTGGCGGTGACACCGAACCGGGCGACATTGTGGGCGACGTGAGAGATGGCATCTACGCGGTGGGCTTTGGCGGCGGGCAAGTCGATATCACCAACGGCAAATTCGTCTTCTCCTGCACCGAGGCCTACCGGGTCAAAAACGGCGTCGTCGGCGCGCCGGTCAAGGGCGCCACCCTGATCGGTGACGGGGCCACCGCGATGACGCAGGTGCGCGCCATCGGCAACGACATGGCGCTTGATCCGGGCATGGGAAATTGCGGCAAGAACGGCCAATGGGTGCCGGTGGGTGTGGGGCAACCGACGCTTCTGATCGGTGGGCTGACGGTGGGTGGTTCGGCGGCCTGACACTGGCGCTGCGTCCGATTTGCCCCCGCGATTTGATTGAATAAACGCGCGGTGGGCTTTGGTAACCTTCTGTTAACCAATCGACCCCAAGCCTGTTCTCATGTGGACAGCACCCGATTCTCAATTGCACTATACCCCCGACCCCGGCTTCTACGAGGCTCCGGTCGGATTCGTACCTCCGCCCGCCAGGGGGGATGATGACCGTTTCACGCGCCTGCGCCTGATCCGGTCGCGTCGCGTGGGGCCTGCAACCTATCTGCGATTGCTGGCCGAACATGGCTCTGCTGCGGCAGCACTCGACGCCCTGCCCGAGGTGGCAAAGGCCGCTGGCGTGCAAGGGTACGAGCCCTGCCCCGAGCCTGTGATCAAGGCCGAACTGCGCGCCGCCGCGCGGGCCGGCGCGCGAATGCTCTGCCTGGGCGATTCCGAATATCCCGAACATCTGGCAACCGTGTCAGACGCGCCGCCGATCCTTTGGGCGATGGGTCAGACGTCTCTGATGGCGCGCCCCTGCGTGGCGATTGTGGGCACGCGCAACGCCTCCAGCCTCGGGGGCCGCATGGTGCGCAAACTGGCCGGCGAATTGGGTGAGGCAGGCTTCACAATCGTCTCGGGCCTCGCGCGCGGCATCGACGCGCTGGCCCATACCGCCAGCCTCGACACCGGCACCGTCGCGGTGATGGCCGGGGGCGTGGATGTCGTCTACCCGACGGAAAACGCCGATCTCGCCGCCCGCATCACCAAGCAAGGCCTGCGGCTGTCCGAACAACCGCTTGGCCTGCAACCGCAGGCGCGCCATTTCCCGCGCCGCAACCGGATCGTGTCGGGCCTTGCCCAAGGCGTGATCGTGATCGAGGCCGCCGCGCGGTCCGGATCGCTGATCACGGCGCGCCTGGCCGCCGATCAGGGGCGCGAAGTCATGGCCGTCCCGGGCCACCCGATGGACAGCCGCGCCTCGGGCGGCAACATCTTGCTGCGCGATGGGGCAACGCTCGTGCGCAGCGCGGAAGATGTGATCGAAGCGCTCGGCGCCCCGTCCGTGCCCATGCAAACGCCCGCCCCCGATCGCACGCCACAGCGCCGCGATACCGCCAAACCCGCAGAGGTCGCGCCCGCCGATGCCGGCCCGATCGAGGCGCGTATCCTGGCCGTGCTTGGGCCCGTCCCGACGGCCGAGGATCAATTGGTGCGCGACCTGCAAACCTCCCCGAGGGAGCTGGCGCAGGCGTTGGCCGTGCTCGAACTTTCGGGCCACCTGCGCCGTGCGCCGGGTGGGATGGTGCATCTCACAGGAAGCTGAACCAGCAGGGGCGCTCACATCGCGCGGGCCGCCCACGCCATCTTTGTTCCATGAAAATGCAAATCCGCATTCACCGACCCGCGCACCGCCCGATCCGGTGGGCGGGTTCAGTGCCCCACTCCGCGCGCGCCGCCCCCCAAATCACGGGCCCCCAAACAGCCTGCATTGACAACCACCCCCAAGGCCCCACATGTTCCGCCGCCAAGCCAATCCCTTGGCCGACCGTCTTTGAAAGGTGCCCCATCCATGCCCGTTGTTGTTGTCGAATCCCCGGCCAAGGCCAAGACAATCAACAAATATTTGGGCAATGATTACACCGTCCTGGCCTCTTACGGGCATGTCCGCGACCTGCCGTCCAAGGATGGCTCGGTGGACCCCGACGAAGGTTTTGCAATGAAGTGGGAGATCGGGTCCGACTCGAAAAAGCACGTCAAAGCCATCGTCGATGCTCTCAAAGATGACCCCTCCCTGATCCTCGCGACCGACCCTGACCGGGAGGGCGAAGCGATCTCGTGGCACCTGCAAGAGGCGCTGACCTCGCGCAAGGCGATCAAGAAGGACACGCCGGTCAAACGCGTGACGTTCAACGCCATCACTAAGGACGCCGTGACCAAGGCCATGGCCGAGCCGCGCGAAGTGGATATGGAGCTGGTCGAGGCCTACCTCGCCCGTCGCGCTTTGGATTATCTGGTGGGCTTCACCCTGTCGCCGGTGCTCTGGCGCAAGCTGCCCGGCGCGAAATCGGCGGGGCGCGTGCAATCGGTCAGCCTGCGGATCGTGGTCGAGCGCGAGATGGAGATCGAGGCGTTCAACGCCCGCGAATACTGGTCGGTCCGCGCCGTTCTGGAAACTCCGCGTGGCCAGCAGATCGAAGCGCGCCTGACGGTTCTGGGCGGCAAGAAGCTGGAGCGCTACGACCTGCCCACCGCCGCCGAGGCTGGTCTGGCCGTGCAAGCCGTCGCCTCCCGCACGCTCGCCGTGCGCGACGTCGAAGCCAAGCCCACCACACGCAACCCCTCGCCGCCGTTCATGACGTCCACTTTGCAACAGGAAGCCAGCCGCAAATTCGGAATGGGCGCGCGGGCCTGCATGTCGACCGCGCAGCGCCTCTATGAGGCCGGGCACATCACCTACATGCGGACCG
>CAZPJO010000361.1:0-3162 GCA_964586895.1 uncultured Roseicyclus sp. | reverse complement strand
CCCAGATCGCCGAGGCCAAGCGCCTTCACGCGGCGGTGACGGGCACGCCGCCGAAGGGGTGGTATACGGGGCGGTGTTCGGAAAACACCGTGCGCCTGATCGCCGAGGACGGCAGTTTCGACTACGTCTCGGACACGTATGACGACGATCTGCCGTATTGGGCGCAGGTCGCCGACCGCGCGCAATTGGTGATCCCCTACACGCTCGATGCAAATGACATGCGGTTCGCGACCCCGCATGGCTTCAACACGGGCGAGCATTTCTTCACCTATCTCAAGGACAGCTTCGACAAGCTCTATGCCGAGGGGCAGGCGGGCGCGCCGAAGATGATGAGCGTGGGTTTGCATTGCCGCCTTGTCGGGCGTCCGGGTCGCGCTGCGGCCTTCGAGCGGTTTCTCGATTACGTCGCAAGCCATCAGGATGCCTGGGTCGCGCGGCGCATCGACGTCGCGCGCCATTGGGCCGAGCATCACCCCTACCAGCCGCCGAAACTGCAACCGTCGCGCATGGATGAGCAGACCTTCGTGGCCACGTTTGGCGGCATCTTCGAGCATTCGGCATGGATCGCAGAGCGCGCCCACGCCGCAGAGCTTGGACCCGCCCATGACAGCGTGACGGGCATCCATTCCGCGTTGACCATTCAATTCCGGTTGGCCTCCGACGAGGCGCGTCTGGGCGTTCTGACGGCGCACCCCGATCTTGCGGGGAAGCTGGCGCAGGCCAAGCGCCTGACCGCCGAATCCACGTCCGAACAAGCCTCGGCCGGGCTTGACGCGCTCACCGATCAGGAGCGTCAGGCGTTCACCGAGCTTAATGAAACCTACGTCGAGCGGTTTGGTTTTCCGTTCATCATCGCGGTGCGCGATCACGACAAGGCCAGCATTCTGGCCGCGTTCCACAGCCGTCTGGACAACAGCCGCGAACAGGAATTCGCCGAAGCCTGCCATCAGGTCGAGCGTATTGCCTATCACCGGTTGAACGAGGTGTTCGCGTGAGCTTCGTATTTGGCCAAGCCTCAGGTCCGAAAGGGGATACGTCCGTGACCCACAAGACGCATTACGCCTTCCCGCCCGGTGGCATGCCGGATCCCGCATCCGACCCGGTCGGCACGGCCGTCTTCAAATCGTCCTACGCCGTGGTGCCCGCCAACACACAGCGCGATATCGTCACCAGCTTTCTGCCTGGCTGGACGGATCACCGCGCCTGGATCCTCGCCCGGCCCCTGTCGGGTTTCGCCGAAACATTCGCCCAATACGCGGTCGAGCTGAAGCCCGGCGGCGGGTCGGCCACGCCCGAGCCCAATTCCGCCGCGCAGGCCGCGATTTTCGTGGCCAAGGGCGATCTGCGCCTGATCATCGGGACGGAAACCCATGCCCTGCGGGCCGGGTCCTTTGCCTATCTGCCCGCAGGCGCGCCCTGGCAGCTTTGGAACATCGGCGACTGTGTCGCAGGGTTCCACTGGATCCGGAAAGCCTATGCGCAGGTCGACGGCGTCATGGTACCCGAACCGATCATCTGCCACGAGACAGAGGTCGAGGCCAACGGCATGCCGGGGGCGGAAAACACGTGGGCCACGCAGCGGTTCTTTGACCCGATGGACATGGGCTATGATTTCCACGTCAACATCGTGAATTTTGCCCCCGGCGGACGCATCCCGTTTGCCGAAACCCATGTGATGGAACACGGGCTTTACGTGTTGCAGGGCACGGCGCGTTATCTTCTGAACGAGGATTGGGTGGATGTCGGGCCGGGCGATTTCATGTGGCTGCGCGCGTTTTGCCCGCAGGCCTGCATCGCGACGGGTGATGAGACGTTCCGCTACCTGCTTTACAAGGACGTCAACCGCCACGTCGGGCTTGAGCTATGACCCGCGGCGGTACCGGGGCGGACAGGGTGCAGGTCACGGCGCGCCCGATCACGGCGCAAGCGTTCGCGCCGTTCGGCGATGTGGTCGAACTTGGCACGGTCCCGCCACAGATGATCAACGAAGGGCTGTGTCAGCGGTTCTCGGACCTTGCGCGATTTGATCTCGACGGCGGCAAGCTTGGGCTGAGCCTGTTTCAGGCCGAGCTGCGCGACATGCCCTATCGCTGCAACCTTTTGGAGCGGCACCCGCTTGGCTCGCAATGCTTCATACCGATGTCTGAGGCCGTATTCCTTGTGATCGTCGCCCCCGATGAGGGCGGGCGCCCCGGCCCCGCGTCGGCCTTCGTGGCCACGAACCGCGTGGCTGTGAACATCGCCCGCAACACCTGGCACGGCGTGCTGTCTCCGATCTCGGGATCGGGCCTGTTTGCCGTGATCGACCGCATTGGCACCGAAAGCGACGGTGGCAAGAACCTTGAGGAATACCGGCTGGAGGAGCCGGTGTTCGTCATCAACGAGTAAAAACGATCAAAACGATCACAGTCTTTTGGGAGAACAAGACCATGGCTGACAACGCGATTGGAACGCCGGAGCAACTCCGCGATCCGAATTACACGCCACCGCTGGTCAAGGCGGTGCCGCTTGGCATTCAACACGTTATGGCGATGTTCGTGTCGAACGTGACACCGGCGATCATTGTGTGCGGTGCGGCGGGCTTTGGCTTTGGGTCCAACAGCCCCGATTTCCCGCAGATGATCTACATGATCCAGATGTCGATGTTCTTTGCGGGCCTGGCCACGTTGATCCAGACCATCGGCATCGGCCCGATGGGCGCGCGCCTTCCGATCGTGCAGGGCACGTCGTTTGCCTTCATCCCGATCATGATCCCGCTTGTCGCGGGGCAAGGGGTCGAGGCGATCTCTGTCCTGATGGGCGGCATTGTTGTCGGCGGTGTGTTCCACGCGATCCTGGGTCTGTTCATCGGCAAGTTGCGCTTTGCGCTTCCGCCGCTGGTCACGGGCCTTGTGGTTACGATGATCGGTCTGGCGCTTGTCAAAGTGGGGGTGCAATACGCCGCCGGTGGTGTGCCTGCGATTGGCACCGAGGAATACGGATCGTTGCAGAATTGGTCCGTCGCGCTGGTCGTGATCTTGGTGACCCTTGGCCTGAAGTTCTTCACCCGAGGCATGTTGTCGGTCTCGGCGGTCCTGATCGGTCTTTTGGTCGGATACGCGGTGGCCTACGTTATGGGCATGGTGAATTTCGGCAATGTCGGCAATGCCGCAACGGTTGCAC
>CAZPJO010000360.1:0-3170 GCA_964586895.1 uncultured Roseicyclus sp. | reverse complement strand
TGAAATCGCTGCGCGCGCCATCGCAGGCGCTGGCCATCGCGCGGGCCTCGGCCGCCCTGTCGGGTGCGTCGGAGGTGGAGGAGGCCGACCTTTTGCTAGCCGTGGAACTGGTGCTGGCCCCAAGGGCCACGCAGATCCCGGACATCGACGAGCCGCAGGAAGATACGGCACCGCCGCCACCGCCTGCGCCCGAGGATCAGCCGGACGATGCGACCGATCCCGAATCACACGTCGATCAACCGCCCGCAGAGGTTCTTCTGGAGGCCGCCCGCGCCATGTTGCCGCCGGACCTTCTGGCGCGCCTGGCAGCCGGCAAGGCCAAGCGAACCGCATCGGGAAGTGGGTCAGGCGCGAAGCAGACGGGCAACCGCCGGGGGCGTCCCCTGCCGCCGCGTCCGGGTAAACTGGGCGGGGGCGCGCGCCTTGATCTGGTCGCCACGTTGCGCGCGGCGGCCCCATGGCAAACCATTCGCCGCAGGATCTCCGGCGACAACGGACGCATTCATGTGCGGGCCTCGGATCTGCGCATTCGCCGGTATCAAGAGACCTCTGACCGGGCGATCATCTTCGTGGTGGACGCCTCGGGTTCTGCCGCCATGGCGCGACTGGCCGAAGCGAAAGGCGCGGTTGAGCTGCTTCTGGCCGAGGCCTATGCCCGGCGCGATCATGTGGCCCTCATCGCCTTTCGCGGGGAGGGATCGGATGTGCTTCTGCCGCCGACGCGATCGCTGGTGCAGACCAAGCGACGCCTGTCGAGTTTGCCGGGCGGTGGCGGGACGCCGCTGGCCGCTGGCCTCAAGGCCGCGCTCGATCTGGTCGGGCTGGCGCGGGGCAAGGGGATGACGCCGTCCATTGCGTTGCTGACGGATGGGCGCGCAAACGTTGACCTGAGCGGGGCCGCGAACCGTGCGCAGGCCTCAGAAGATGCAAGCCTGATGGCCCGGTTCCTCCGGTCGGAAGGCGTGCCGGGATTGGTGATTGATACCGGTTTGCGCCCGACGCGTGGGCTGGACGGGTTGGCACGCGAGATGGGCGCGCCGTACCTGCCCCTGCCCCGCGCCGATGGCCGCAGCCTTTCACGCGCCGTGGACGCGGCGCTGACACCGTGAGTGCCCATCTTCCGCCGCCCAGCTGGCCCAATCGCGACGCCAGCCAAAGCCTGTCCGTTGCGCCCCATCGCTGGCACGTGCAGCGCTTGGGACAGGGGCCGGCCGCCTTGATGCTGCATGGTGCGGGGGCGTCGGCCCACACATGGGCGCCGCTTCTGGACGTGGGGATTGGCGATTGGGATGCCATCATGCCCGATCTTCCGGGGCACGGTTTCACGCGAAGCCCGCGCGGGCGCGCCCGTTTGCCGGATGTCGCAAAGGATATTGCAACGCTCCTGGGCCATCAGGCCGCGGAACCGGAGGTGATTATCGGGCATTCCGCCGGTGGGGCGGTTGCGTTGGAGATGATCCGGATCGGGCTGTGTAAACCGCGCAAGCTGATCATTCTCAACGGTGCATTGGAGGATTTTCGCGGCGCCGCCGGCGTGCTGTTTCCGGTGATGGCGAAGGTTCTGGCGCTCAACCCTTTGACATCGTTTTTCCTGCCGTCGGGTGCGCAGGCGTTGAAGCAAGCGCGGTCGGTGATCTCATCGACGGGATCGGAACTGCCGGATTCGTTGCTGGACCCTTACGCGCAGTTGATCGGCCGCAAATCCCATGTCGACGGAACACTCGCAATGATGGCGCAATGGTCGCTCGCGCAACTCAGCCAGGCCTTGCCACAGATTGAAACGCCCACGCTTTTCATCCACGGCGCGGCGGATGAGGCGGTTGGCGTCGCCTCAGCACGGCGGGCGTCCGAGATGATGCCGAATGCAGACATCGTGGTGCTTGAGGGCGTCGGACACCTCGCCCACGAAGAGGCCCCGGAACGGGTCGCAATCGAGATACGGCGCTTTTGCGCCATGGTCGGGCCGAACTGAAACGGGCGACCCTTGGGCCGCCCGATTGCAAATTCGTGCACGATTTGGACTGTGCTGACGGTTACTCTTCCGGACCGCCAAGCGACACGAGGTAAGCGTAGAGGTTCACCGCATCCTCTTCCGACCGAACGCGGAAGCTCATCGCGCCACGCAGGCTGTCGTCGCCCGTGGTCTCGCGAATCCAACCGGTCGGGTCCTGCACATAAGCTACGAACGCCGCTTCGTCCCAGGCCGTGCCCGCGTCCATCAGGGCCGTCAGGCCGTTGGAGTAGCGGAAGTCTTCAACCGAACCAACCGTGCGGCCGTGGATGCCCCAGAGGTTGGGGCCGGTGCGTGCGTTGCGCCCGGCAAGCGTTTCGCCTTCTGCATCGACCACGACGTGGCAGGAAATGCACTGCCGGAATGCGCGTTCGCCGGCTGCGGCGTCGCCCGTCGCGTGACCGTCGGCGAGGGCCGGCACGGCCATCGGAACGGTGAAAAGCGTGGCTGCAGCTGCAAGAACGGAAAGTCGTTTCATGGGTAGCTCCCTTCGAGTGTGTTCACGTTTGTATACCTAGATGGATCTCGAATCCGTCCACACCTTTTTGTGAGTTTTTCGCGGCTTAGGCAACTGCATGCGCAATTGCGCACTGCTTCCACAACGTCTTCAGAGCCAGAACGAGGTATTCGATGTCCTCGTCGGTGTGCAGCGGGCCCGGGGTGAAGCGCAAACGCTCGGTGCCCTTGGGGACCGTGGGATAGTTGATCGGCTGCACATAGATGCCGAATTGATCCATCAGTATATCGGCAAGCATCCGGCATTTGACCGGGTCTTTCACCATCACCGGAATGATGTGCGACGCATTGTGTTCATGGGGGATGCCCTCGGCGTCGAGGCGGGCACGGAGGCGCGCGACCTGGCGCTTTTGCATCGCACGTTCCCATCCGCTTTCCTTGAGATGCCGGATCGATTCGGTCGCTGCGGCCGCAACGGCGGGCGGCAGCGCGGTGGTGAAGATGAACCCGCTGGCAAACGACCGGATGAAATCGACCAGCGCGAAAGATCCGGTGATATAGCCGCCGACGCATCCGTAGGCCTTGCCCAATGTGCCTTCGATCAGGGTGATGCGATCCATCAGGCCTTCCCGTTCGGCCACGCCACCGCCGCGCGGGCCGTACATGCCGACGGCGTGCACTTCGTCGATGTAGGACATCGCGC
>CAZPJO010000359.1:0-3172 GCA_964586895.1 uncultured Roseicyclus sp. | reverse complement strand
AGGTCTTCGGCCTCGTCGCCCATGGAATCGCGATCGATGTATTTGCCCTCGCTCTCGGGGCCTTCGCGCCATTCCAGATAAGATCGCCAGAAGAAGGCCATGGCTTGCAGGAAGACCAGCACGCAGAAGGCCACGATCAGGATCTTGAACAGGAAGTAGGCGTTGAAGCCGTTCGGGCTGAAGCCGATGGTCTCGACGTTCCAGCGCATCACGCGCGCCTGCATCAGCATCCGGTCCAATTCACCCGAAGCCGAGGGGCCGGGCAGCACCAGGTGACGCCACATGAAGAACCACGCGAACATGTAGGTCAGCACGATGGCGGGCATCATGAAGACGATGGAGCCGACCATGTCGATCATCCGCTTGGTGCGGAACTTGACCGCCGAATAGACCAGGTCGACGCGGACATGGCCGCCTTGGACGAAGGTGTAGCTGACGCAGAGGCAAACGATGATGGCGTTATAGAGCTTGAGCCCTTCGCCCCACCAGCTCAGGTCTTGCACGAAGGCGGTGCCGAGGGGCCCAAGCTGGATCTCGGCGACGCGGAAGATCCGTTGAAGGAACACGATCATCACCTGTTGCAGGACCATGATCAGGCCCGCCCAGGCGGCGATGCGGCCGACGACATTGGCCAGCCCTTCGAGGAAACGGACGCCGGCCCAGAGGATCTCGCGCTTCCAGGCCATGCCGAGCGCGGTGATCACGAGGAACGTGGTGAAGACGACGAAGAAGAACTCGACCGAGCCGCCGTAATAGATGAACCGGGCCAGCGATTCCGGATTGCTCCAGTTCAGCCAGTCGCCCGGATTGGTGATCGCCAGAAACAGATGATACGGGGCCAGCGCGAAATTCGTGAGAATCCAAAGGATAGCGTCGGTCATTTCAGTGGCCCCCCAGGTGTCTGCGGCGGCCCTCAGAGGCGCCAGTCAGACAATGTTGTTGTTTGGTGTGCCCGCCCCGGCGGCGCATGGCCTTCCGGGACGGGCGATATTGCGTGTCGCGTTGGCGCGATCAGCCCGCGTTCACGCGGTTACGCTGACGCTGATACTCGCCATCGGCGATCTGGTACCAATCGGCCGATTCCTGCATCGAGGCGAAATAGCTTTCCGCGGTCTCTGCATAGATCGGGTCGCCCATGTTCTCTTCACGGACTTCCGCAGCGGCGGTGCCGAACGCATCCCAGACGTCGTCGGGGAACTGACGAACCTGCACGCCACCTTCCTGAAGACGGGCCAGAGCGGCACCGTTTTCAGCCAGCGACAGCGCGGTGTTTTGCGCATGCGCGGCCTGAGCGGCGACGTTGACGATCTGCTTGTGCTGCTCGGAGAGGCTTTCCCAGATTTCCAGGTTGAACCCGAGGCAGAGCGCCGAGCCGGGCTCGTGGAAACCAGCGGCGTAGTAGGTGTTGGTGACTTCCTGGAAGCCCATCCGCTCGTCCGCGTAGGGGCCGATCCACTCGGCACCGTCGATCTGGCCGGAGGCCAGCGCCTGGTAGATTTCGCCGCCGGGGATGTTCTGAACCGAGGCACCGAGGCGACCGAGAACCTGACCACCTTGGCCAGGCATACGGAAGCGCAGGCCCTGAAGGTCGTCGGCCGAGGTGATCTCGGTGTTGAACCAACCGCCGGGCTGCATCGCGGTCATGCCGCACATGATCGGGTGCAGGTTGAACAGCGACGACAGGTTCTGGTGCAGTTCGGCACCACCGCGACGGTAGTACCAGTTCGACATTTCCTGGCTCGTCATGCCGAAGGGCACGGAGGTGAAGAACGCAAATGCCGGGTGCTGGTTCAGGAAGTAGTATTCCGCCGAGTGGTAAACGTCGGCCTGCCCGGAGGAGACCGCGTCAAACACTTCGAACGCACCAACAAGCGAGCCCGCGGGCATCTTGTTGAAGCTCAGCGCGCCATCGGTCATGGCGGTGATGTAGTCGATGGCCAGCTGCGCCGCGTCATCAAAGATCGCGAAGCCGTCGGGAACCGACGTCACCATCGTCAGGGTGCGGTTGCCTTGGGCATAGGCCGGAGCGGCCAGGGTGGTCGAGGCTGCTGCGGCACCGCCAACGGCAGATGTGCGCAGAAAAGAACGACGATCCATGTGAGTGTATCCTCCCGGTTGGATATCCCTCCGTGGCCCCCCTCGGGCCCGGATGGGTTTTAGAAGTGGGGGCACGTTAGCGAAACGATCTTGCGTGGAAAACAGGTTTTCTTGCCTGAACGGGCGTTTTTTGTAAAATTTTCTTACCAATACGGCCAAAAGCGCTCAGTATACACCTGAGAAGATTGTGTTTTGCGCTAACACAACCCTGAGGAAAGCGCAGGCGTTCGCGACGGTATTGTGACGGAAAAAGAGGCACTTAGGGGAAATCGGCCAACGCGCGCGCGAAATTATGCATCGAATCCCCCGCGCCTTCCGGTTGATTGTTGCGTGCGCGCGAAAATTGGTCTGCGCGCGCGAAAGTGATGTTCAGGGTGACTCGCCAGGGCCGCGCCCCGTGACAGCGCTTGTGGATGTCACGCACAGAGCCTTGCGCGCCGCCCGAAAGCCGCCTTGCCGCGCATGTTCACGCCCCGGCACATTGGCGCTTCGATGCATTCATTGCGCAAAACGTCGCTCAGAAGACATTTTATTCACGCCACCCCCCGATTGGCGGTTGACGGCCCATGGGGCCAAACCTATCGTCCCGGGCACGCGACAACAGGAGCAGCTCGGATATGTCCGATACACTCGTACTTGTAGAATTCAGGCGCATGGGTCGGTAACACCGGCATCCAGACGGATACCATGCGCCCCCGGATCACCACCGGGGGCTTTTTTGTGTCGCAGGACTAAATCGCAGCGCGGATAAAGAGGACAAGCGCAATGCCAGATCAAGAGACCGGCCAGATGACGGGCGCACAGATGATCGTCGAAGCTCTGAAGGAACAGGGCGTCGACACCGTATTCGGATATCCCGGCGGCGCGGTCCTTCCGATTTACGACGAGATCTTTCAGCAAAACGCGATCCGGCACATCCTGGTGCGCCACGAACAAGGCGCGGTGCATGCCGCCGAGGGTTATGCGCGCTCCACCGGCAAGCCGGGTGTGGTTCTGGTGACGTCCGGTCCGGGCGCGACCAATGCGGTCACGGGCCTGACGGATGCGTTGATGGACAGCATTCCGATGATCGTGC
>CAZPJO010000358.1:0-3178 GCA_964586895.1 uncultured Roseicyclus sp. | reverse complement strand
CAACATGACGCTTCTGGTGCGCATGACCATGATCGTGAAAAACGGTAAAATCGCGCATCTCCTGCACCTCGTTACAGACCCGGCTTTGAGCGCCCAGGACGTCCTGACCATACTGCGCGCCCACACCTGACCCTCCTCCCCCCTCTTCCAATGGTCAAAAATACCTCGGGGGTTTGGGGGCTGGCCCCCAAGGACAGGTGTGTTTCGGGCACGCCTCCAACCACAATTGCGTTCCGGGCACGCCCTCGCCCAGATAAGTCCAGGTTAACGCAGCTTCCCGCTTCCAAACCTGCGCAAACCCGGTATCGTCGCCCCGGGAGAATTTGGGAGGATTCACACCATGAGCGAACGGCCATGGACGGCGTTTTATCGCCCCGGTGCGCGGACCGAGATCGCGGCACCGGCCTATCGCAATCTGGGCGACCTGATCGGGTCGGTGGCCGAGACCTTCGGCCGCGCCCCGGCCTTCACCTGCTGCCTGCCAAACGGCATGAACGGCACGCTGAGCTTTGCGCAAGTCGATGAAATGTCAGACGCGTTCGCCGTCTACCTGCGCGAGGTCGCGGGGCTCAACGCGGGCGACCGAGTGGCGCTGCAGATGCCCAATTGCCTGGGCTTTCCCATCGCGGCCTTCGGTGTGCTCAAGGCGGGCTGCGTTCTGGTCAACGTGAACCCGCTCTACACCGCCGAGGAAATGGCCAAACAATTCGAAGATGCCCGGCCCCATGCTTTGGTGATCGTCGACATGTTCGCCGACAAGATTCCCGCCGCCACCCGCGGCCACCCGATCCCCAACGTGATCGTTACCCGTGTCGCGGAATTTTTCCCCGTCCTGCCGCGCGGCATTGTCGGGCTGGTGCAAAAGGTCTGGGACCGCTCGGTCAAACCCATTGAAATCGCCCATATCCGCCTGCCCGCCGCCCTCGCCTCGGGCCGCGCGCACCGCGACAGCGGCGCGATCGAGGTCGAGAAATACCACCAGGGCGTCGATGCCGATGACGTGGCCGTCCTGCAATATACCGGCGGCACCACGGGCGTGTCGAAGGGCGCGATGCTGACCCATGCGAACCTGCTGTATAACATGGAACAATCCATGGACCTGCTCAGCGGGCTGGACCGCGGCAAGGAAACCATCCTGACCGCGCTGCCGCTGTACCATATCTTCGCCTTCACCGTGAACATGCTGGCGTTCTACTGGATGGGCTCTCGCAACATCCTGATCCCCAATCCCCGCCCCCTCGGCAATCTCAAACGCGCGTTCGAGAATTACAAGATCACCTTCATGACCGGGGTGAACACGCTGTTCAACGGGCTCACCAACGAGATCTGGTTTCGCGACAGCCCGCCCAAACACCTCAAATTCGCGGGCGCGGGCGGCATGGCCCTGCAAGCCTCCGTCGCCGAAAAATGGCAGGAGATCACCGGAAAGCCGGTGTTGCAAGGCTATGGCCTGACCGAAACCTCGCCCGTCCTCACGTTTGAACCCCTTGGCAAAACCCGCCCCGGCACCATCGGCATTCCCGTGCCCTCCACCGACATCGCGATCATGGATGACGCGGGCACCCCCCTGCCCCTGGGCGAGACCGGCGAGATCGCCGCCAAGGGCCCGCAGATCATGAAGGGGTATTGGGAAAAACCCGAGGAAACCGCCGCCACCATGGCCGGCGATTACTTCCTGACCGGTGATATCGGCTACATGGATCCCGACGGCTATATCCGCATCGTCGACCGCAAAAAAGACATGGTCGTGGTCTCGGGCTTCAACGTCTATCCCAACGAGGTCGAAGACGTCCTCGCCGCCCACCCCGCCGTGATCGAGGCGGCCGTGATCGGCGTGCCCGATGACGCGAGCGGCGAGGCGGTGAAGGCCTTCGTGGTGCTGAAAGACACCTCCGTCACACCCGATGCGCTCCGCGCCTACTGCAAGGACCACATGACCGCCTACAAGGTGCCCAAACGGGTCGAGCTGCGCGATGACCTGCCGAAATCCAACGTCGGCAAGATCCTCCGCAAAGACCTGCGCGCCGAAGAGATGAAGGGGGCCTGAGACAATGGTCGATGAATTCACCCAGACGCTGCTCGGGATCATGGTCGCGATCATCATGCTCGGCATGGGCGCGTCCCTGACCCCGCGCGATTTCTACCTCGCGCTCAAACGCCCCTACGGCCTCGCCATCGGCGTGATCAGCCAATACGGCATCATGCCGCTTCTGGGCTTTTTGCTGGCCACCCTGCTGGTCGTGCCCGAAACCATCGCCATCGGCATCCTGATCATGGCCTGCATGCCCGGCGGCACGACGTCGAACATCTTCACCTACTTTTCCAAGGGTAACCTGGCGCTCTCAGTCCTGATGACCGTGACCTCCACCGTGACCGGCGTGATCCTGATCCCTTTGATCCTTTTGCTCTATGCCGCAGCACTCGATCTCGAAATCCCGCGCGAAGACATCATCGCGGTACTGATCGTGCTGCTTGTGCCCGTGGCCATCGGCATGAGCCTGCGCAAACTCAACGCCAATGTCGGCGCCGTGCTGGAATTCGGCGGCGCGCTTCTGGGCGTGTTCTTCATCTTCTTCATCGCCGTGACCTGGGTGCCGCAGAATTGGCAATTCCTGCTCAACACCACACCCGCCACCTACGTGGCCGCCATCGGCCTGGGCCTTGTGGGCATCACCATCGGCTATCTCTTCGCAAAGCTGCTGCGCCTGCACCCGCGCAATGCGCGCACCGTGGCGCTTGAAACGGGCATCCAGAACGGGCCACTGGCCATCGCCATCGTGGTCTTCACCTTCCCCCCCGAACAACAACAGGCGATCATGGCCGTGCCTGCGCTCTACTCGCTGTTCATCGTGCTGATCTCCACGGGTGTCACGCTGTTCTTCCGCCGCGCCAACACCGCCGCCGAACAAAAAATGCCCGACAGCCTCCTCTAACCCGCCATCAAGGTTAACGCGCGCGCCCTCTCTGCGCGCGCCTCCTCCATCCTCCGGATCTCCTCGCAGCGCCCGCTCCCAAATCACGCCACCCGCCCCTTCATCTTGCCCGAAAAACCTCCCCCGGAGGGTCCCGAACAATCAACACGCGCCACGCGCGCCGTGGTTCCAAACCGCCCCCCACCCGTGCTACTCCTGTCCCAACACCGGCCAACCCGGGAGCCCGAGGGCAAAACGTGCAGCAC
>CAZPJO010000357.1:0-3181 GCA_964586895.1 uncultured Roseicyclus sp. | reverse complement strand
ACGCCGCACTTTAGTGGCGCCCCTCTGGGGCGACAGGCGTCGGGGGCAGCGCCCCCGCTCCAAAGGTAAAGGGCAGCGCCCCCGCTTAACAAGAATGGGCAGCGCCCCCGCCAGACAAAAACCGGGCAGCGCCCCAACAAACTCGCACGCGCCCTAAAGACGCAAACGGTAAGGCATCCCCCACTGTCACCAATCGCGAAACAATGCCACGCTCTCCCCATTGATTTAAGGAGATTTCCAATGGGCCTTTCGCTCGGTTTCGCTGTGGCAATTGTCATTGTCGTCGGCGCTGCACTCGCCATGCAGGCACCAATCAACGCCGTTCTTGCCCGCGAAGTGGGCGACCCGACCGCGGCGGCGGCGATTTCCTTCGCCGTGGGCTTCATCGTGCTCGCGGCCCTGGCCTGGTACAAAGGCACCACCGCCTCTTCGATCGCCGCACTGACGAACGTGCCGTGGTGGGCGCTGATGGGCGGCGTGCTTGGCGCGATCTGGGTGCTGGCCGCGATCTGGTCTGTGCCGCGCCTTGGCGTCGTGACGATGTTCGGCGCAATGATCCTGGGCCAATTGCTCGCCGCCATCATCCTTGACGCACGCGGCGCTTTCGGGATGGAGGCCCGCCCCATCGACCTCACCCGCATGATGGCCATCGCATGGTCGCCGGCGGCGTCGTCCTGTCCAAAGCGTGATCCAAACGGGACGGCGGGAGGGGCGATGGCGTCAGCCGAGCGTCTCCCGCCGCCCCTTCCAAACCCACAGATCGCGCCCTATATCCCGCTAATGTTCGCAGACCTCCTCAAGCGCCTCACGGCCCCCGAACCCGCGCCCCTGCCACAAGGCGACGCCCGCCTCGCCCTCGCCGCCCTTCTGGTGCGCCTCGCCCGCTCCGATGGCGACTACGCAAAGGTCGAGGCCGACTACATCCAGCAGATCCTCGCCCTCCGCTACGACCTGCCCGCCTCAGACGCCGCCGCGCTGCGCCAAGACGCCGAAGCGCTGGAGGCCGAGGCCCCCGATACCGTCCGCTTCACCCGCGCCATCAAGGACGGCGTGGCCTACGAGGACCGCCTCGGCGTGATCGAAGCGCTCTGGGCCCTGGTTCTCGCCGATGGCGTGCGCGACGAAGAAGAAGATGCCCTGATCCGCATGGTCGCCCCCATGCTCGGCATCAACGACCGCGACAGCAACCTCGCGCGCAAACGGGTCGAATCCTCCGCATGATCGCATCCCTTCCGATGTATCTGCGCGCTGAAACCCGCGGCGCGCTCGATACCTTCTGGATGTTCACCGCCCAATCGCTGCGCGACCGGGGCATCCCCGCCCCCGACGCCCTCGACCATACCGCCCCTGTCACACAAACCTGGGCCAGTCCCGACCTCACCCTGGGCCAGATCTGCAATCTGCCCTACCGCACCGATTTCCACGATCATGTTACCCTTATTGCCGCCGTCGACTTCGGCCTGCCCGATGCCGCGCCCGGGCATTACTATTCCCACATCATCACCCGCGCAGACGATCCGCGCGACAGCCTCACGGCGCTGAACGGCGCGACCTTTGCGCTGAACGGCGTCGATAGCCAATCGGGCTGGGGTGCTGCGTGGATGCTGTTTCGCGACGATGGCATCACCCCCGGCGCCTACCTCGGCACCGGTGCACACCGCCTGAGCGCGCAGGCCGTGGCCGACGGTCGGGCGGATTTCGCGAGCATAGACGCGCAAACCTACGCGCTCATGCTGCGCCACGACCCCGCCCTGACCGACCGCCTGCGTATCGTCGCGCGCACGCCCCATAGCCCCGCGATCACCTTCATCACCGCCGGCCAGACCGACCACGACACCGACCCGGGGCCCTACCGCGCGGCCCTGCAAGACGCGCTCACGGCCCTGCCCGCATCAACCCGCGACATTCTCATGCTCCACGCCATCGTGCCCCTGCCCACGACCGCCTACACCGACCTGCCCATTCCCCCACGCCCGATCGAGGCCTCCCAAGCCTAGCCCCATTGCATTTCCCGCGCGCCTCGGTCCAAATCGACCCAACACCAGCGGACACCGAAGGAACCCGCCAATGACCGCAACACCCGTCATCGACATCCAGGATCTGCACAAAAGCTTCGGCGACCTCGACGTGCTCAAAGGCGTCGATCTGACGGCCAATGCGGGCGATGTCGTCTCGCTCATCGGCTCATCGGGGTCGGGCAAATCCACGCTCCTGCGCTGCGCCAACCAGCTGGAAGACAGCCAACGCGGCGAGATCCTCTTTGAGGGCGAACCGGTCAAGTGGAAGGGCACCGGCCACGCGCGCCGTCCCGCCGATGCGGAACAGGTCCGGCGCATCCGCACCAACCTGTCGATGGTGTTCCAGAGCTTCAACCTCTGGGCGCATCTCACGATCCTGCAAAACGTCATGGAGGCCCCCGTTACCGTCTTGGGCGAGGACCGCGCCAAGGTCGAAGACCGCGCCCGCGCGCTGCTCGACAAGGTCGGGATCGGCGCGAAATGCGACGCCTGGCCGTCCGAGCTCAGCGGTGGGCAGCAGCAGCGCGCCGCCATTGCCCGCGCGCTCTGCATGCAACCCCGCGCGCTTCTCTTCGATGAACCGACCTCCGCCCTCGACCCCGAACTCGAACAGGAAGTCATCCGCGTCATCCGCAGCCTCGCCGAAGAAGGCCGCACGATGATCCTCGTGACCCACGACATGCGCATGGCCCGCGACCTCAGCTCGCACATCATCTTCCTGCATCAAGGCCGGATCGAAGAACAAGGTCCGCCCGCCGCGCTTTTCGGCAACAACGCCACCTCCGAGCGCCTGCGCCAGTTCCTGAGCCATTCCGACGCGGCCTAAGCCCGCCGCGCCCCCGGCAGGTCACCCCGCCCCATCCCAACCAGCCAACGGCAACTGCTTGCCCCTGCCTGCGTTTTCACTACAAATCACCCGATCACAAACGCGCCGCGCCCCAATGACGGCACGTCCCAACATGGAGAGACCGATGAAAAAGATCATCCTGACCACAACCGCCCTCGCCTTCACCGCCGGTATGGCATTCGCTGACGGCCATTCCGTCGTGCGCATGGGCACCGAAGGCGCCTACCCTCCCTACAACTTCATCAACGATGACGGCGAGGTCGACGGCCTCGAGCGCGCCCTGGGTGATGAGCTCTGCGCCCGCGCCGAACTGACC
>CAZPJO010000356.1:0-3212 GCA_964586895.1 uncultured Roseicyclus sp. | reverse complement strand
GCCAAGTGCTGCCCGATTGGGCGGAACGGGCGGGCGGCGATTGGGCCGAGCGTTGGAACGCGTCGGTCGGCGAAGTCGTCGGCGTGACCATCGAGTGATCGACGCAAACAGGGTAGCTTATCACGCGTGTTAAGCTACCTTATCTACCTGATAAGAAAGAATAATCATGGAATTGGTTTTGATCGACCGGCTGCGCCGGATCAACCGGGCCGTGGCCCTGCTGGTGGGCCTTGGCCTGCTGGGGATGGCGGGCTTCGTGGTGCTCGATATCATCCTGCGCCAATTCCATGCCTCTTTCGGCGGGTCCGAGGAATTGGCGGGATACGCCATGGCGCTGGCGACAAGCTGGGGCATGGCCTATGCGCTTCTGGAATTGGGGCACATCCGGATCGACCTGGTGCGTGCGAAACTGGGGCAGGGCGCGCGCGCCGCGTCGGACGTGTTCGCCATGATCATGCTGTCGGGCGTCGTGGTGACGGTTGCGATGAAATGCTGGCCGGTGGTCGAACGCGCCATCGACAACGGCAGCCGCGCCAACACGCCGCTGGCCACGCCGCTGGCCTGGGTGCAGGTGCCGTGGTTCGCGGGCTGGGTCTGGTTCGCGTTCGTCTCCTGCGCGCTCACATTGTGCATCCTCAGCCTTTTGGTACGGGGCCAAGCCGCGTCGGTCGAGGCGCGCGCCGGTGTCTTTGCGGAACAGGATGAATTCCTATGATCACCTATGTTTCTGCCGGTCTTCTGGCGCTTCTGGCCCTGTCGATCCCTGTCGGTATCGTGCTGTTTTTGCTTGGGTTTGGCGTGGATCAGTTCTTCTCCTCCTTCCCGCTGACGCGCGGGCTTGGCAATATGGTCTGGTCCTCGTCAAATTCCGCCACGCTGATCGCGATCCCGTTCTTTGTGCTGCTTGGCGAAATCCTCGTCCGCTCGGGCGTGGCGACGCGCACCTATGCAGCACTTGACCGTTGGGTCAGCTGGCTGCCCGGCGGGTTGGTCCACGCCAATGTCGCCACCGCGACGATGTTTTCGGCCACCTCCGGGTCAAGTGTTGCGACCGCCGCGACCGTGGCCACGGTTGCGATGCCGCAGGCCGAAAAACTGGGCTATGACCCCAAGCTGTTCTCGGGCGCGATTGCGGCGGGGGGCACGCTTGGCATCATGATCCCGCCGTCGATCAACCTGATCGTGTTCGGCTTCCTGACCCAATCCTCGATCCCGCAGCTTTTCCTTGCGGGGCTGATCCCCGGCCTGATCCTTGCGCTGACCTTTATGGCGGTCGCGGCGATCATCTGCCTGATCCGGCCCGACCTTGGTGGGCAGCGCCGCCTGTTTCCCTTTGCGCAGATGATGCGCGCTTTGCTGGACCTGATCCCGATCATCGTGCTGTTCGGCCTGATCGTGGGGTCGATCTATCGCGGATGGGCCACGCCCACCGAGGCCGCGGCGGGCGGTGTTGCGGGCGCGTTCCTGATCGCGGGGGCGTTTGGTGGCATCAACTGGACCATGTTGCGCGACAGCCTTCTGGGCACGGTCAAGATCACATCCATGATCATGTTGATCATCATCGGGGCGTCATTCCTGAACTTCACCATGTCCTCCGCCGGTCTGGGCCGCGAATTGACCGACTTCATGGACGGTCTGGGCCTTGGGCCGACCGGCTTCATCCTCGCCGTCGTCGTGCTTTACATCGTGCTGGGGTTCTTCATCGAAACCCTCTCGCTTATGGTCGTCACTATCCCGATCATCGTGCCCATGGTCCTGGCGCAGGGGTATGACGCGATCTGGTTCGGCATCCTGATGATCGTGTTGATCGAAATGGCGCTGATCACGCCGCCCGTCGGCCTGAACCTTTACGTCGTGCAAGGCGCGCGCCGTTCGGGGAGCATCAACGAAGTGATGTTGGGCGCGGCCCCGTTCGCGCTTGTCATGTTGGCGATGGCGTTTGCCTTGATCGCCTTTCCGCAACTTGCCCTATGGCTGCCGAACGCATTGCAATAGGCGCAAAACCCCGTTTCAACACTTAAACCATGCGGCCCCATCGGCCCGCACGCAGGAAGGACATGTCTGATGAGCTGGCAATTCTGGGTCGACCGTGGCGGCACCTTCACCGATATCGTGGCCAAGGATCCGGCGGGCGCGCTGCATACCCATAAACTTCTGTCGGAGAACCCCGAAGCCTACCGCGATGCCGCCGTGCACGGGGTGCGGACGTTGTTGGGGTTGGGGGCGGATGATGTGATCCCCGACGGTGCTGTCGATGCGGTGAAGATGGGCACGACGGTTGCCACGAACGCCCTTCTGGAGCGCAAGGGGGAGCGGACGCTTCTGCTGATCACGCAAGGCTTGGGGGATTTGCTACGGATCGGGTATCAGAACCGGCCGCGGTTGTTTGATCTGCAGATCGAGCTGCCGGAATTGCTTTATGATGACGTTGTGGAAGTGAGCGAACGGCTGCAGGCCGACGGGGCGGTGATGACGCCGCTGGATGCGGAAGCGGCCCGCGCGGCCTTGCAGGATGCTTATGCGCAAGGCTACCGCTCCGTCGCGATTGCGTTGATGCATTCGTATCGGTTTCCCGACCATGAAAAGACATTGGGCGCGATCGCGGCGGAGGTCGGATTTACCCAAGTGTCGTTGAGCCACGAGGCCTCGCCCTTGATAAAATTGGTCGGGCGCGGTGATACGGCGGTGGTCGATGCGTATTTGTCGCCGATCCTGCGGCGGTATGTGGATCAGGTCGCCTCGGCCCTGGGGCGCGACACGCGGTTGATGTTCATGCAATCGAACGGCGGGTTGACCGACGCGGGCCTGTTCCAGGGGCGTGATGCGATCCTGTCGGGGCCTGCGGGGGGCGTTGTCGGCATGGTGCGCACGGCGCAGGCGTTGGGCCATGAGCGGTTGATCGGGTTCGACATGGGCGGCACGTCGACGGACGTGTGCCATTACGCAGGCGAATACGAACGGTCGTTTGAGACGGAGGTCGCGGGCGTGCGGATGCGCGCGCCGATGATGTCGATCCACACGGTGGCGGCGGGGGGGGGATCGATCCTGTCGTATCGGGATGGGCGGATGCAGGTCGGGCCGGAAACTGCGGGCGCCAACCCTGGACCGGCGGCGTACCGGCGAGGTGGCCCGCTGACCGTGACGGATTGCAACGTTTTGTTGGGCAAGTTGCAGCCCGCGAATATTCCGGCCGTGTTTCGACCGGATGGGGA
>CAZPJO010000355.1:0-3215 GCA_964586895.1 uncultured Roseicyclus sp. | reverse complement strand
AACGCCTCACGAGAGCGCGCAGCCCAGCGCATCGACAAAGCCATGCTGTCTGCAATGCGTTTTCGATCTGCTGGCAGCGCCGGGCATTCATCGAAACACATCACAATATCGGAGCCCAGCAAGCGCTGGATTTCCATGGACCGCTCCGGCGTCAGCTCATGTTTTGAGCCATCGATATGGGATTTGAACGTGACGCCAGTCTCGGTCAGCTTGCGCAGCTCTGCCAAGCTCATCACCTGAAACCCGCCGCTGTCGGTCAGGATCGGCTTGTCCCAATTCATGAACCCGTGCAGCCCGCCCAAACGGGCGATCCGCTCCGCCGTGGGCCGCAGCATCAGGTGATAGGTATTGCCCAGAAGGATATCCGCCCCCGTCGCCGCAACACTTTCCGGCAGCATCGCCTTGACCGTCGCCGCAGTGCCCACCGGCATGAAGGCGGGCGTGCGGATGTCGCCGCGCGGGGTGGTGATCACGCCCGTCCGGGCCTTGCCGGAGGTGGCGTTGAGGGTGAAATCGAAACGCTGTGTCATGGCTTCGGGCGATACGCCGCCCGCGCCCGACTTGCAACGGACCCGCGTCAGGCGGTGGCGCACACATAGTGCATCTGCGCGGGGATCGACACTTTGCCATCGTGCTCCAACTCCGCAAACGCATCGCGCAGCGCCTGCTGCAGTGCGTCTTTGTGCGCATCGGTCAGCGTACCGGCCTCCTTCGCCTGCCCAAGACGCATCGCACCGGCCCCGATCCGCATCTGGATCTTCGCGAAATCCGCGGCATTGCCGGGCGGGGTCAGGGTCAGATCGACGGTCTCGATCTCGGATTGCCATCCCGCGCGCGCCAGAACATCGGCCAGCTTGTCGCGATCCGCAAAGCGCATCGGCCCCGGCCCGTCCGGATCAAACGGCTGTCCCGGCCCGAAGATCCCGGCGGCCACCTTGGCGGGCAAGGTGAAATAGGGGTTCGCCTCCGGCGGCCCCCAACAGATGAAATGCAAATCCGCGCCCGGCTTCATCGCGCCGCGCATATTCGCAAATGCGGCGCCCGTGTCGCGAAAGAACATCACCCCCATCAACGAAAGGGCCACGTCGAAATGCGCGGGGGCAAACGCATGATCCTGCGCGTCGCCCAAGACAACCTCGACGTTGTCCGGCGTCCGTTCGTTGGCATGGGCCACAAACGGCGGTGCAATCTCGATCCCGGTGACATGGCCACCCGGCCCGACGGCCCGCGCCGCATGGAAAAGGGAACTTCCGGCGCCCGGCCCAATATCGAGAACCTTTTGACCCGGTTGCAAATCGGCCCGCGCCATCAACGCATCGCGGATCGGTGCGTGGGTCGCATCCATCTCGGCTTCATATTGCAGCCATGGGGCTGCCATTGCTGTCCAATCCACCGCCGATCTCCCAATCATTCAAACACTGCCGGCAAGGTGCCACAGATACGGCGACCTCCCAAAGGTAATCTGCAAGCCCGGCCCGCAGCGCACCTAGGGATACAGGACAGCCCCGGCCACCACATCCGCAGGCGTGGGAAACCGCAACCGTTCGTCAGGCTGGACGTATTGAAAGACCGGCGCACCCGCTGCGTAGTATTCGACCGCGTCGGCTCCGGGCAGTGGTGCAGGTGTCACGGGATCATTCGCCTATCCCGACTCTTTCAAGGGCGATTTGCCAAAGCGGCACAACTGCGCAACGGTGCCGGACATGCCCTTAAACCGGAGCCTTCCGTTTCATGAACATGCGCTTCGCAGCCCTCCTCCTCGGGCTCTCAGCCCTCCTCGCAGCGCCGCTGCACGCGCTCACGATCTCGGAGCTGATCGCCATTCATGATCAGCGCGGGGAGCCTTATGAGGCCAGCAGCTACACCATGGACAGCACCTGGCGCGGGCGTCTGGAACAGGATCTGCGCCGCATTGACCCTGCCGTCGCCCGAGAGGTGCTGAGTTTTGCGGCAGGCCGCCTCGACGGCGCGACCCTGCATGTGCTGCAGCAGGGCGACACGTCGCTGGTGTCCCATATCGCGGCGATTGAACTGCGCGGTGAGATCGTGTTGCTGTCGTGGCATTCCACGGCCTTCTTCGAGATCCAGCAATTGGTCGAGCGACGGATTGACCTGCTCAATGAGGTGCTGATGGCCTTTGCGCCGCAACGCTTCCCCGACGGATGGGCCGCGCGGACGTTCCAAGCCTCCATCGACAACGTCCATGCCTATGCCGATGGGGCGCGCAACGGGCCTTACCCCGGCTGGACCTATGAAGATCGTGCAGGCATCCAGAGCCTTGGAACCTCGGTCATTCCCGATTGGGTGGAAATCACCGTGTCCACGCTCGGCTGCGCGCCGCGGTATCCGGCGCAGGGATGGGCGATCCAGTTCTTCTGCATGCCGTGACGCCCGTTGAAGCGGTCTTTACCTGCACGCGGCCAATCCCTATATCTTCGCTCAGGTATTCGAACGGGACCAGACCATGACCGAGCAGACCCCACAAATGGAAGGCGCCCCCCTGATCGCGCCGTCCAGCACGGACCACCCCCTGTATGACAACGTGGTGGAGGCCTGCCGTTCGGTCTTTGATCCGGAAATTCCGGTGAACATCTATGATCTCGGGCTGGTTTATACGATTGATATCGGGGCCGAGAATGACGTGCAGATCATCATGACGCTGACCGCCCCGGGCTGCCCGGTGGCCGGTGAAATGCCCGGCTGGCTGGCCGACGCGGTCGAGCCGCTGGACGGTGTGAAGACCGTCAATGTGGAGATCACTTGGGACCCGCCCTGGGGGATGGACATGATGAGCGACGAGGCGCGCCTCGAATTGGGCTTCATGTAAGACACATCCTGGCCGCCGCGCGCCCGCAGCGGCACGTTACAGGGCCCCGGCCCGCCAGGCCGCCGCACACATCCCGCGACATCACCGCTTGAGGCAAAGCGCCCCTGCCCCTACATTAGACATGTCACGCACCGCAAAAGGACCGCCCCGATGTTCGGCATCCCCGGCAAGCAAGCCGTTACCCTGACCGACAAGGCCGCCGCCCAGATCGCCAAATTGATGGCGCAGGGGGGCACGCAAGGGTTGCGCATCGGCATCAAGAAAGGCGGATGCGCGGGTATGGAATACACGATGGATTACGTGTCCGACATCGACCCCAATGATGAAGTGGTGGAACAGGACGGCGCGCGGGTGATGATCGCGCCCATGGCGCAGATGTTCCTGTTCG
>CAZPJO010000354.1:0-3216 GCA_964586895.1 uncultured Roseicyclus sp. | reverse complement strand
GCGACGGGCTGCACGTTTGGGGGCGCGAAGAGCGCGGGCAGGATGCGTTTGACAGCCACCCCTCGGCGGTTGCGGAACGCGCCAGCCTTTTGAAAGCGCTGGCAGGGCATAGGATCGAGGCGGGGCCAAGTGGGTCGCCCTATCGTGGGCGGTCGGATGTGTTGCCGACAGGGCGCAACCTCTACACGACGGATCCGCGATCGGTGCCGTCGCGCGCGGCCTATCGGCAGGGCGAGGTGTTGGCGGATGAATTGATCCGGCGGCATTTGCAGGATGAAGGGGATTATCCCAGGGGCCTGATCGTGGATCTGTGGGGGTCGGCGACGATGCGCACGGCGGGCGAGGAATTCGCGATGGCTTTGGCGTTGTTGGGCGTGCGGCCGGTTTGGGACGAGGGGAGCGAGCGGGTGTCGGGCATAGAGGTGGTGCCGGTTGCCGAATTGGACCGGCCCCGGATCGACATCACACTGCGGGTGTCGGGGTTGTTCCGCGATGTCTTTCCACAGCTTTCGGCGTTGTTCCAGCAGGCGGTGCGCGTGTTGGCCGAGCGTGATGAGGCGGCGGATTGGAACCCGTTTGTGGGACGCGAGGGCGCGCGGGTCTATGGCCCCGCGCCGGGCGCGTTCGGTGTCGGGATCGGCCCGCATCTGGGCGATTATTCGGACGCGGCAAAACGCGCCGTGGGCGCGGCCTGGCTCGCCGCGTCGGCCTATGCGCTCGATGGGGAAAACGTCCGCCATGATGCGGCGGGGATTGCCGAACGGGTCGGGCGCGCGGATGCGTTCGTGCATCTGCAAGACCTGCCGGAAACCGATATTCTGTTGGCCGAGGATTACGCGACGCACGAGGCGGGATTTGCCGCCGCGCAGGGTGTGACGGGGGGCAAGGCCGCGTTGTACCACCTTGACGTAACGGACCCGGACCGGCCCCGTGCACGCGGTCTGACCGAAGAAGTGGCCCGCGTGGTGCATGCCCGTGCGGCGCATCCGGGCTGGATCGCGGGCATGCAAAGGCATGGGTTCCGTGGCGCAGCAGAGATCGCGGCGACATTGGAAAACATGGCGGCTTTCGCGCAATTGGCCGGTGTCGTGCCCTCTCACCTGTTCGATTTGTACTATGAGGCAACGCTTGGTGATGAGGCGGTCGAGGCGTTTCTGGAAGAGGCCAACCCCGAGGCGCTGGCCGCGATGCGGGATCGGTTCGCCGCACTTCATGCGGCAGGGCTTTGGGTGTCGCGGCGCAATTCGATCCTTGCCGATCTGGACGCGGCGGAATGAGCGAGGATCGCAAGGCCTGGGGCTGGTGCCCGAGCGTGCTGCGGCCGATGCCGCTTGATGACGGGTTGATGGTGCGCATCCGGGTGCCGGACGGCGCGTTGACGCGCGTGCAGGCCGAGGGGCTGGCAGGATTGGCGGAGCGCTACGGGGCAGGGTTCATCGAGCTGACGAACCGGGCGAATTTGCAGCTGCGCGGATTGAGCGCGACGGAACACGCCAATCTGGTGCCGGAATTGGAGGCGCTGGGGCTGGCCGAGATCGACCACACGCCGAGCGGGCGGGTCAACATCACGCAGAGCCCGTTTCGCGATGCGCGGGCGGCCGAAATCGCGGCGGAACTGGCCCAAGCACTGGCGCAGGCGCCGTTCAAAGCCTTGCCGCAGAAGTTTGGATTTGTCGTCGACGCGGGCCCCCGACGGGTCCTGTCGGAGGTGCCGGGCGATTTGCGCATCGAAGCTGTGGGCGCGACGTTTTTGGTGCGCGCGGACGGGATGGAGACCGGGCGCGTGGTCGCGGACCCGGTGGCGAGGTGCCTTGAGATTGCGCATTGGTTCATCGCATCGGATTGCATCGGCGCGGACGGGCGGGGCCGGATGTCCGAGCATGTCGCGCGTCTGCCGGATCATTTACGCGGTGCGGCGCGCCCGAATGCGGGAATTGCCGTGTCCCTGCGCGGCCCGGAATGGGTGGTCGCGGCGCAGGGGCGGTTGACGCCCGAGGCTCTGCGCCGCGCGCTCGTGCCGGGGGTGGCGACATTGCGCGTGACGCCGTTTCGCGCGCTTTACCTGCCAGAGGTTGCGCCCGTCGGAGCGCAGGACAATAAGGCCGAAACGGGCTGTGAGACGATCTCGGGAGGGACGGCGTAAATGCCGTATGAATACGAAAAAGACGGCGCGGCGATCTATCTGGAAAGCTTTGCGACGATCCGGGCGGAGGCCGATCTGGCGCGCTTTGCGCCGGACGCCGAACAAGTCGTCGTGCGCATGATCCACGCCGCCGGGATGGTCGGCCTTGAAGCGCATGTGAAGGTATCGGACGGCATGGTCGCGGCGGCGCGGGACGCGTTGGAGGCGGGCGCCCCGATCTTTTGCGACGCCTATATGGTGAGCGAAGGCGTGACGCGGAAGCGGTTGCCGGCGGGCAATGACGTGATCTGCACGCTGCGCGACGAACGGGTGCCGGGCATGGCGGCGGAGCTTGGCACGACGCGGTCGGCGGCGGCGCTGGAGCTGTGGCGCGAGAGGTTGGACGGTGCGTTGGTGGCGATTGGGAACGCGCCGACGGCGTTGTTTCACCTGTTGGAGATGCTGGAGGATCCGGACTGTCCGCGGCCTGCGGCGATCATCGGCTGCCCGGTGGGCTTTGTTGGCGCGCGCGAAAGCAAGGACGCGTTGTGGGCGGCCGCGCCGGTGCCGTCTTTGATCGTTGAGGGGCGATTGGGCGGCTCGGCCATCACGGTTGCGGCGATCAACGCGATTGCGAGCCGTGCGGAATGAGTGGGCCCCAAAAAACGGGGCGCGTCTATGGCGTGGGTCTTGGGCCGGGTGATCCGGAGTTGATGAGCGTGAAGGCCGACCGCCTTTTGCGCAGTGCGAAACATGTGGCGTTCTTTCGCAAGAAAGGTCGCGCGGGGCGCGCGCGCGCAATCGTGGAGGGGATGCTGCACGCGGATGTTGTTGAATTCGCGATGGAATATCCGGTGACTACGGAAATCCCACTGAGCGATCCGCGCTATAACGCGGTGCTGTCGGATTTCTACGCCGAGGTCACAGCGCATCTTTGCAAGCTGAGCTCGGGCGGTGAGGACGTGGTGGTCTTGTGCGAGGGCGATCCGTTTTTCTACGGCTCGTTCATGCACCTCTACGAGCGGTTGAAGGATATTTGTGCGGTGGAGGTGGTGCCCGCGATCACCGGCATGTCGGCGGCCTGGACCGCGACG
>CAZPJO010000353.1:316-3239 GCA_964586895.1 uncultured Roseicyclus sp. | reverse complement strand
CGGTCGAACCAGGCCCATCCCCCGGCGAGCGGCAGGGCGTCTTTGGGGCGGGCGGGGTCACAGGACGGGAGGGGGCGGAAATACGAGTGCATGATGCGGGGTATAATGGGCGGAAAACCGGGGCAAGTCCGCGATGAAAACGGGGGGGCGGAAATTGAGGCTCGCAGGATGCGGCATTCTCTGAAAGGGTAAGGGGATGGCCGATACCGCAGCTTTTCGCACCATGCGCCTTGCGGGGCGACCGCCCGGGCCCCGGGCCCTTGGGCTATACGAAACGCTGTTTGACGGGCGCGGGGAACGCGATCTGGACCGGGACATGCAGGATTGGCAACGCCACCGCATCGCGCCCTGGACACTGGCGCATGCGGGCCATGATGTCGGTGTCGGAGGCTTTCGCATCGGGTTCGGCGACGACGGGCTTGAGGTCTTGTTCCACTTCCTGCCCGATGTCTGGGGCCAGGGATTGGCGAGTGAATTCCTGATCGCGTCGCTCGATCATGCGTCCTACACGTTGCGCGAGAACCGGTTTTTCGGGCGGATCCCGGCAAGTTCCGAGCAATCGCGCCGGATCATGCAGAAGGCCGGGTTTCGCGCCGTCGAAAGCGAGGCGAACGGCGAGATCGTCATGCGTCTGGGGTGATATCCGACAGGCGGGGCAAGGCGTCGGCGGCAAAGGCGGAGGGGTCGTTCGTGCCGAAGATCAGCACGACGCGCGCCTCGAACGCTTCGGCCAGCCACCGGGTCAGCGCCAGCGGTTCGGTGACGCCCGCATCGGGCCCGTCGACGGCGTCCAGCACCAGCTTCGAAGGGGCCCAGACGCTGATCTGGCCCTGTTTCATGGCCCAGTCGAGTTCGGTCCGGCTTGCGACGACGACGCAGCGGGGGTCGCGCGCGGCCAGCACCCAGGCGCCTTGTTCGATGGCCAGAAGGGCGATCCGGCGTTGCGGCATGGCGTGATCGGCTGCGGGTTGCGCGAGGTCGGGCGTGTCGACGCAGAGGATCACGGGGGTGTCGGCCTCTTCCAGCCGGTCGAGCAAGGCGGACAGGTCGGGGCGCGTGACGGCGGCATTGGACAGGAACACCACCATCGGGTGCGGCGCGGCCTCTTCCAGCAAGCGCAGCCGGCGGCGGCCTTGCGGCGGGGTGCGGACGATTTCGACGCCAAGCGTATAGGGGCCACGGTCAAGCTTACCGATGCGCACGAAGACGCGCGCGGCGAGGGGGTGTTCGAGGATGTGGTCGGCGATGCGGGCGGCCAGCGTTTCGAGAAGGTTCACACGCTCGGCCATCAGCGCGATGTCGATGGCTTCGACGATGGTGTCATAGCTGAGGATGCGGTCAACGTCGTCGACGGCCTGTTCGGCGCGGGTTTCGACCTCGACCACGACGTCGAACTGGATTTTCTGCGTGATGCCGCGCTCGGCCTGGAAGGCGCCGATCTCGACCTCGCGGATGTGGTCGGTCATGGAGATACGGTCGCGCGGCGTGTCCGCGGCGGTGGCCTTGGCGCGCTCGGACGGGTGGCGGAAGGCCTGTGTGATCTCGTCGCTCATGGGGTCCCTCGGGTTCGACGGGGGCCGGTCTAGCACGCGATGCGCACACCGCAAGGTTCGGCTTGCGGCGCGTGCGGTCCCAATTCCGACGTCATGTCCGGGTGATGGGGGTCAGTATTGCTGACGATAGAAGTAGTGGATGCCGATGTCTGCGGTGCGCGGATAAAGTTGCGCCCATTGCGGGTCTACCCAATCGGCATGGTAATGGGTGGCCCCCGCCGTCAGGTCGCGCGGCGCGCCGTCGATCATGATGCGGGCGATCTGGCCCAGACGTCCCCACGCGCCGGTGTCATCGACTTCTTCGGGACGCCCGTCGCAGGTATAGGTGAACTGGCAGGCAAATTGTCGGCCCGTGCCCTGATTGATCACGCCACAAATGGAGTTGGGGTAATTGGGATGGTCAACGCGGTTGAGGATGACCTCGGCCACCGCATACTGGCCTTCGACAGGTTCGCCACGGGCCTCGAAATACAGCGCTTCGGTCAGGCACCGCCATTCGTCACCGCCCGAAACCTCGGCCATGGCCGCAAGGCGGGTGACATCCATGATGCGCGGATCATCACCGGACGCCTCAGAGTAAGGCGAGGCGAGCGTGCGCAGGCGCAATGCGTTCAACCCCTGAAGCGAGGTGTTTTCGACGCCCATCAATTGGTCAAGCACGCCAGACAAACCCTCAGCCGAAGCCGAGGTGCTTTGCGTGACATCCAGTTCCGTCATGTTCTGCGCCGCCACAGCATTGGCCGCACAAAGCCCCATCAGGCCAGCGGCAAGCGCGGCCTTGATCCCATTCGTCATCTTCGTACCCTTCCAGAGGCTCAGCTATGGACCCGCTCTGCTCAGCGGATCGTGACCTCTTGTCCTTTTCGGACTAGTTAACGCGTTTTTCATAATCGGCAAAATTTGCCCTGAATCTTGCGATTATCGGTTACCATGCCCCTAGGGATTGCGTGAGCGCGCTTAAAGCAACGCATCAACGTCCTTGTCCAAGCCCTTGTCCCGAATGGCAAATTGCGCCGCCGCCAATTTCGCAACCGGGACCCGGAACGGTGAACACGACACGTAGTCGAACCCCGCTTTGCGCGAAAAATCAACGGCTTCGGGGTGCCCGCCATGCTCGCCACATAGCGCCAAAGTCACATCCGGGCGCGCCGCGCGCCCCCGTTCGGCGCCCAGATGCAGCAATTCGCCGACCCCGTCCACGTCAAGTTCACGGAACGGATCCTCGGGGAAAACACCCTGCTGCACGTAGTCGGACATGAACCGCCCCGCGTCATCGCGCGACAGACCATAGGTCATCTGGGTCAGGTCGTTCGTGCCGAAGGACAGGAACGCGGAATGTTCGGCGATTTCGCCCGCCCGCAGGGCAGCGC
>CAZPJO010000353.1:0-306 GCA_964586895.1 uncultured Roseicyclus sp. | reverse complement strand
CATCACACCAAGGCGATAGGTGAAGTCTTTGCCGGAGTTCAGGCGCACCTGCGCGGCGATGCCATCGACACGCGCCTTGACCAATTCGACCTCGCGGCGGGCGGACACAAGCGGGATCATGATCTCGGGCACAACCGGCGCGCCCTTGTTGGACACCTTGATCGTCGCCTCGAAAATCGCGCGGGCCTGCATTTCGTAGATTTCAGGGATCGTGACGCCCAAGCGGACCCCGCGCAGACCCAGCATGGGGTTGTATTCCTGCAGGTTTTCGATGCGCGCGGCGACGCGGCTGACGGGCAGATCGAG
>CAZPJO010000352.1:2930-3264 GCA_964586895.1 uncultured Roseicyclus sp. | reverse complement strand
AGCTGGAAAAGCCGCAAACCGAATCCGCCTTCCGGGTCGGCGCGACCGGCGCCTATGAGGCGCTTGTGAACCAGCGGATCGCGGTATTGCGCGAAGAGCGGTTCCAGGGTCGGCAGACCCTTGGGGAATTCATGATGCGCCGCTTTGATCCGGCGATGCGCACGATCAAATCGACCGAGGCGCGCCTGCAAAGCATGACCGCGCGGGCGATCCGCGCCGGCGAACTGTTGCGCACACGCGTCGATGTGGACCGCTCGGCGCAGAACCAGCAATTGCTGGAATCGATGGATGCCCGCTCGGACTTGCAACTGCGCCTGCAAAAGACGGTCGAGGG
>CAZPJO010000352.1:0-2920 GCA_964586895.1 uncultured Roseicyclus sp. | reverse complement strand
CTATTGTCGCGATCAGTTACTACGCGCTGAACCTCGTGATCTATCTGATCCGACCGCTGGCCGTACCGCTTGGCATTTCCGAAGGCGTGCTGACGGCGGGTGCGGTGTTGCCGGTCGTGTTTGCCGTCTGGCTGATCGTGCGCTCGATCCGGCGCAGCATCGAAAAGTAGGCCCCGCGCGCCTGCGTCATGTCCCCCGTAGCGCCCGGCGCAGGATCTTGCCGGTCGCCGTCATTGGTAATGTGTCGGCCCGCACAATCCGGCGCGGCACAAGGTGGGCTGAGACCTTATCGCGCACCCGCGCCTTGAGCGCCTCATCCGTCACCTGCGCACCGTCGCGCAGGACAACATGCGCCACCACGATCTCCGTGCGCACCGGATCTGGCGCGCCCACCACAGCCGCCATGGTCACATCCGGGTGCGTGCAAAGCGCCTGTTCAATCTCCACCGGGCCGATCCTGTATCCGGCAGAGGTGATGATATCGTCGTCGCGCGCATGGAACACCAATTGCCCGTCGCCCCCCTTCGTCGCCAGATCACCGGTCCGCAGCCAGCCGTTCACCACCTTTGCCGCCGTCGCCTCGGGCTTCTTCCAATAGCGCAGCATCATCACCGGATCGGGGGCCGCGACACAGATTTCGCCGACCTCCCCCTCCGAGACGGGCACATCACCCGCCCCCAACACCGCCACATCGTGGCCCGGAACGGCAAAGCCCATTGCCCCGGGGCGGCGGATCATGCGGCCGTGGCAGGCCGACACCACATGGTTCGCCTCCGTCTGCCCGTAGAACTCGTTGATCGGACATCCCAGATCCGCCCGCCCCCACTCCAGCAAGTCACCCCCCAGCGCCTCGCCACCCGACCCGACCGCGCGCAGCCCCAGCGCCTGCGGCACCTTTGCCTGCCGCAGCATCCGAAGCGCCGTGGGCGGCAGGAAGCTGATCGTGACGGGGTGACGCTCCAAAAAGGCGAACGCGGCCTCGGGGTCGAATTTCTCGAACCGGTGCGAGATCTGCGGCACCCCGTGAAACAGGCATGGCACCGCCATATCCATCAACCCGCCGATCCACGCCCAATCCGCCGGAGTCCACCCGACATCACCCGCCTTCGGGAACCCATCGTAGGCCAATTCCAGACACGGCAAATGCCCATAGAGAAACCGATGCGCATGCAGCACGCCCTTCGGATCGCCCGTCGTGCCCGATGTGTAGATCATCACCGCCGGATCGTCCGAGCCGGTGCGCGCCATTTCAAACCCGCGTGCGTCGCTGGCCATCGCCGGGTCCAGATCTGCCGACACGATCATCGCCTCGCCCGCGACCGCGCGCACCCTCTCCTCAAACGCCGCGTCCACGATCACTACGGCGGCACCGCTGTCGCTCAACCGGTAGCGCAACGCATCTTCGCCGAACAACGTGAACAGCGGCAAGGACACCGCGCCAAGCTTCCACGCTGCCAGATGAGCCACCAACACGCGCGGGTTCTGCGCCATCGCAATCGCCACGCGGTCGCCGCGCCCGATCCCTTTGGCGGCCAACGCCACGGCCAGACCATCCGAGGCACGCTTCAAATCCGCGAATGTCCAAACCTCATCCGGCGGGCCGATGTGGTGCACGGCCACGCGCCCGGGATCCGTGCGCGCCCACCGCTCGCAGCAGACCTCCGCCAAATTCAAGGCCTGCGGAATATCCCACCGGAACGCGGCCCGCATCGCGGGCCAATCGTCCGCGTCAGGGATCAGCCGGTCAATCGGCAATCACCGTCACCGTCGGCAACCCCGTCAGATCCAGCCCCAGCGCCTGAAACGCCGCCAGCGACAGGCGTGAGCCCGACCCCTGCGCGCCGCCGGACGGCCGCGCCGTGACTTCGACCGTGGTGCCATCGGGCGCCACCACCGTGGCGACCCGTTCGCGGTCCACCAACGGTGTCTCGATCCACAACCCCGGCTCGGCCGCGTCGCCAAGGCTCGCCACCGTAAAGCCGCGCACCGCGTCGCCCTCGGCCGTGTCGCCCTCGGCCACCGCCTCGGCGCGCACATCATTGTCCGTGGGCGCGATATCCTCGGCCTGGGCCTCGCCCACCACCGGCTCCGTGATCGCGGACGCACCGCCGCCGCCGGCACCGTCACCGCGCGCAAAGGGGCTGCTGCCGGCCGATCCGCCCTCGAACATGCCGCCAAGCCCGCCGGAACATCCCGCCATCGCCAACACAGCCACACCCAATGCCACAGGTCTCATCGCGCACCTCATCCAAACCGATTGCCCCAAATGCTATGCGCCCCCCGCATCGCTCGCAACCGTGACTTGCCCCCGCCGCAACCCGCGCCTAGGTTTCCCGCATGGACCAGACCGCCCCCCTGATCGACCCGTTTCAGCGCGCCATCAGCTACCTGCGCGTCAGCGTCACCGACCGCTGCGATTTCCGCTGCGTCTATTGCATGTCCGAAAACATGCAATTCCTGCCCAAGAAAGAGCTTCTGACCCTCGAAGAGCTTGACCGCATGTGTTCCACCTTCATCCGTCTGGGCGTGCGCAAATTGCGTATCACGGGTGGTGAGCCATTGGTGCGCCGCGATATCATGACCTTCTTTCAGGGCATGAAACGCCATCTCGATGCGGGCATGCTCGACGAGCTGACCCTGACCACCAACGGCAGCCAACTGGCCCGCTTCGCCGAACCGCTGGCCGCCGCCGGGGTCAAGCGCATCAACGTTTCGCTTGATACGTTGGACGAGGCGAAATTCGCCGAGATCACCCGTTGGGGCCGCCTCAAACAGGTGCTCGAAGGCATCGACGCGGCGCAGGACGCGGGCCTGCGCGTCAAGATCAACGCCGTCGCCTTGAAGGATTTCAACGAGGACGAGCTCTTCACCTTGCAAGACTGGTGCGCCACCCGCGACATGGACCTGACCTTTATCGAGG
>CAZPJO010000351.1:1027-3270 GCA_964586895.1 uncultured Roseicyclus sp. | reverse complement strand
AGGGTGTGGACGTGGTTGGCGTGCCGGGCGGCTTTTCCTACGGCGATTACCTGCGCTGCGGCGCGATTGCAGCACAGTCGCCCATCATGCGCGCGGTGGCGGCATTTGCCGAGGGTGGCGGCCATGTCCTGGGCGTGTGCAACGGATTTCAGGTCTTGTGCGAGACGCGGCTTTTGCCCGGTGTCCTGATGCGCAACGCGCGGCTGAAGTTCGTCTGCCGGGCCGAGCCCCTGACGGTTGTCACCAGCGATAGCCCGTTCACGTGCGGATATGGTGCAGGGCAGGAGATCGACATTCCGATCGCCCATCACGATGGCAATTACCAGATCGACGAGGAGGGCCTGGCCGCGTTGCGCGCCGAGGACCGGATCGCGTTCACCTACCGCGACAATCCCAATGGGGCGCGTGCCGATATCGCCGGTGTCCTGAGCGCCAATCGCCGGGTTTTGGGGATGATGCCGCATCCCGAGCGCGCCGTGGAAGAGGCCCATGGCGGGACCGACGGTGCCGCGCTGTTTGCGGGGCTGGCCGGGGCGCTTGTTGCGGCGTGATGGCGTATCGGTCTTGAGCGGCGAAGCGGCGGAGCCTAGGCTCGCGGACATGAGCATGACGAACACGAAAGCCGAGCGCGCGGAGCGGTTGCGGCGGTGGCGGCCCTGGATCCTGCGGGGCGGGCTTGTGGTGTTCGTGTTGATCGCGATTTCGGTGATCTGGGTGTCGAACATCCTGCTGACCGAACGCTTCACCGAGACGCAGCGCAACCGCGCGGAACTGCGGCTTGCGATTTATTCGGGATCGGTGCTTTCGGAAATTCAGCGTCACCAGGTCGTGCCGGTTCTGTTGAGCCGCGACCCCAGCCTGATCCGAGCGCTGGAGGCCAATGATTACACCGCCACCTCGCAATACCTGATTTCCTATGTCGAGGATATCGGCGCGGCCTCGATCCTGTTGCTGGACCGCGAAGGCCGCGTGGTGGCCGCCACGGATCGGGCACGCATTGCCGAATTGCGCAGTGATGAGCCTTTTTTCGTTGAGGCCACGCGCAGTTCGGACACGGTATTCACCTCTAACGAGCCGGAAACGGGACGCTTTGATTTCACTTTTTCGCGGCAGATCGAAAACGGCGACGGGTTGTTGGGGGTGATCCTGGTCGAGATCGACCTCGGCCGCCTAGTGGACCGTTGGCGGGGCACGTCCGAGGCGGTGTTCCTGACCAATTCGCAAGGTCAGATCATCCTGTCGACAGAGCCACGTTGGCGCGGGCGCACGGAGACCGAAGCGATGGCGTTGCGCACGCCGCCCAGTGCGATCCAGCGCGCGCTGGACGGGGCGGGGGATTGGGCGTTTGGCGATCCGGGTCCGAATTTCTTCGGGTCGGCCACGATCCGGCTGGAGAACCGGATTGCGTTCCGGGGATGGCGCATCGTGAGTTACACGGCCTACGCCTCGGTGCGGGAGCGGGTGAATGGCGTTCTGGCGCTTCAGATCATGGGATTCGCGCTGATTTTGGCGGGGGCGTTCTATGTTTTGAGCCGCCGCGCCCGGATGCAGAGCGCGGTTTTGGCCCGAGAGTCGGCGGATCTGCGCCGCCTGAACGAGAGGCTGCAGCGGGAAATTGCCGAGCGTCAGAAGGTTCAGCGCACCCTCGAAGAGGCCGAGCAAAGCCTGCAACAGAGCCAGAAATTGGCCGCGTTGGGCGAGATGTCGGCAGCCGTCAGCCACGAGTTGAACCAACCGCTGGCCGCGATGAAAACCTACCTCGCGGGTGCGCGGCTTTTGTTGCAGCGCAAGCGCACCGAAGAGGCCGCGTCGAGCTTCCAGCGGATCGACGACCTGATCGAGCGGATGGGCGCGATCACCCGGCAGCTCAAAAGCTATGCCAGGAAGGGCGGAGACGCGCTTGAGCCGGTGGATATGCGCGATGCCCTGAAGGGGGCGTTGACCATGATGGAGCCGCAGTTGCGCACCGATACGGTGGAGATCACCCAATCGCTGCCGCGCAAGCCCGCGATGGTGATGGTGGACCGCCTGCGCGTCGAGCAGGTGATCATCAACCTTTTGCGCAATGCGCTCGACGCGATGAAGGGGTCCGAGAGGCGCGAGCTGGACCTGATGATTGTGGAGGGCGAAGAGGTGGTTTTGACCGTTCGCGACACCGGAGACGGGATTGACGATCTGGAGGCTTTGTTCGAGCCATTCTACACCACGAAGAAACCCGGCGAGGGTGTTGGGCTGGGTTTGGC
>CAZPJO010000351.1:0-1017 GCA_964586895.1 uncultured Roseicyclus sp. | reverse complement strand
TCGTGACGGACCTTGGTGGGCGGCTGACCGCGCGCAATTCGGGGCGCGGTGGGGCCGTGTTCGAGGTGCGGCTGCCCGCGTTGGCCGAAGATCGCGGCGACGCGACGGCGGCGGAATGAGACAAGCACCATCCCGCACCTTCACGCGGGGCGGTTGGACCATCCCCGTGGCGCAGGCCGCCGTCGGGGCACCAAAAGGGAAGTCTTCAAAATGAAGATCGCAATTATAGACGATGAGCAGGACATGCGGCAGTCGATCAGCCAATGGCTGTCGCTGTCGGGCTTTGACACCGAAACCTATGCCAGCGCCGAAGATGCGCTCAAGGCGATCGGTACGGATTTCCCCGGCGTCGTGGTGACGGATGTGAAGATGCCGGGAATGGATGGCATGGCTTTCCTGAAGCGGTTGATGGGGGTCGACAGCGGCATTCCGGTGATCCTGATCACGGGCCATGGCGATGTGCCGATGGCCGTGGAGGCGATGCGGATCGGGGCCTATGACTTTTTGGAAAAGCCGTTCAACCCCGACCGGATGACCGACCTTGCCAAGCGGGCGGGGCAACAGCGGCGCCTGACGCTCGACAACCGGGCGCTGCGCAAGGAATTGTCGGATGGCACGGTCCTGATGCGCAAGCTGATCGGATCGAGCCCGGTGATGGAACGGCTGCGCGAGGATATCCTCGATCTGGGGCAGGCGGACGGCCATGTCCTGATCATCGGAGAGACGGGCACGGGCAAGACGCTTGTGGCGCATGCGCTGCATGCCGTGGGGCCGCGCGCGGGCAAGCAATTTGTCGTGCTGTCCTGTGCTGCCCATGACGAAGAAGAACTGGCGGCCAAGCTGTTTGGGCCGGTCGGAGAGGATCAGGACAAGCCGCTTGTTGAGCAGGCGCGCGGTGGAACGCTGGTTCTGGAGGATGTCGAAAGCCTGAGCGAGCCGTTGCAGGCGCGTCTGCTGACGTTCATCAACGATCAGGGCACGCCTGCCGAGACGCGCATCGTGGCCATCTGCAACGCG
>CAZPJO010000350.1:0-3276 GCA_964586895.1 uncultured Roseicyclus sp. | reverse complement strand
TTCCAAACCCTCCTCGATTGGCTGGACGAGGCACAACTCGACCGCGTGGGCTGCTTTCAATACGAAAACGTCGACGGCGCGCGCTCCAACGCCCTGCCCGATCACGTCCCCGAAGAGGTCAAACAGGATCGCTGGGAACGGTTCATGGAAAAGGCGCAGGCCATCTCCGAGGCCAAGCTGGCCGCCAAGGTCGGCAAGAGGATGCAGGTTCTGGTCGACAATGTGGACGCCGAAGGCGCGACCTGCCGCACGATGGCCGACGCGCCCGAGATCGACGGCAACCTGTTCATTGATGAGGGGTTCGACCACCTCGCGCCGGGCGACCTCGTGACCGTCACCGTGGACGAGGCCAGCGATTACGACCTGTGGGGGCGCCTGACGGATGAACCGTCCCGCGCAGCCCCCCCGGCGGCTTAGCAATTCTGCGCCGCCACCTGGCGGACTAGCAGTTTTGCGCCGCCACTTGCCGGACTAGCAGTTTTGCGCCGCCACTTGCCGGACTAGCAGTTTTGCGCCGCCACTTGCCGGACGACTCGCACGCGTTCGCGGTTCGGCGGATGCGTCCCCAGCACATTGTCGCCGGGATCGGGCAACTGGCTGAACAACTCCGCCCCCAGAACCGGATCGAACCCCGCGCGGCAGGTGATGATCGTGCCAAGCGCATCGGCTTCCAACTCCGCCGTCTGACTGAACTGCCGCGAGCCGACCAACGCGCCCAGATTTGCGGCCTCGATCACCTCTTCGCGGCTGGCCCCGCTTTGAATCGCGGTGTTGCCAAAGATACGCGCGCCACGCTCGGCGGCACTTTGTTGCTGATCGATGTGCTGCGCGATGTGATGCGCCGCCTCGTGGCCGATCACGAAGGCCAGTTCGTCATCGCTGCGCACCTCATTGATCAACCCGACCGTCAGGATGATCAACGGACGCCCGTTGTCGGGGTCAACCGTCTGAAAGGCATTCACACCGGCACGAGGGTCGCGCAGCACGACGATGTCGAAATCGCAATTGCGGCCCGGGATCTCGGCCCGGCACACCGCCTCGGCGACCGGCTCCATCCGTTCTGAGACTTGCTGCGCCCGCGCCACGGACATCGGCACACCGGTCGGAGCTTGCGGGATCCGCGCCTCGGACGGAAGGACCGTTCCGGCCGGGGGCGCGCTGACGCATGCGCCAAGGGACAGGGTCGCAAGAAGGATAAGGATCGGGCGCATGGTCTCTCCGGTCTGAAATCAACACGATAGACCCTAGCCAGCCATCCCGCCACGTCCAGCCCGTATCGCAGGGATGTGGGCATCCACCGACGCCCGCCTATGTAAACCCCGATGAAACAAACACATGTCTTGTTCAATGGGCGCTGCCCGATCTGCGCGGCCGAGATCGCGCAATACCGCCGCGTCGCGGATCAGATCGACGCGCCGCTGCACTTCGAAGACCTGCACGACGCGGATCTGGCGGGATGGTCGCTGAGCGCGGAGGACGCCAAACGTCGCCTGCATGCGCGCCTGCCAGATGGCACGCGGCTGTCGGGCATCGCAGCCTTCGCCGCGATCTGGGATCACCTGCCCCGGTTGCGGTGGTTGGCGCGCGCGGTGCGCCAGCCCGGCCTGCGCGGGGTTGCGGCGCTGGCCTACGATCATATCGCGGCGCCTGCGCTTTACCGCCTGCACAAACGGCGCGAAAGGCTTGGCAAGGCTGTTCCCCGCGCCTAGCGTGGCGCCATGTTTACCATCGAACACGAATTCGACGCCACAATCGTCACCCTTGTCGATGAAGGCGAGGTCCCGCTGCAGGAAGACGTCATCATCTCGACCTTCGAGGAATGCGTGACCCTGCAACAGGCCGACCCCCGCACCGACCAGATGCGCACAATCACCCTGTCGCTGGCGCAGGTCCGCGATCTTGCCGCCGCGCTCGACCTGCCCGAAGGCGCCTATCAGCTTCAGGGATCCGACGACTAATCCCCATACATCCCGCCAAACCGAAAGGCGCATGCGATGACAACCGGCTTTTTCTGGGACGAGCGCTGTTTCTGGCACGGGGGCGGCAATTACGCGGGCCTTCTTCCGGTGGGTGGCCTGATCCAGCCCGGCGGCGGCCTGCCGGAAAACCCCGAAACCAAGCGCCGGTTGGTGAACCTTCTGCACGTCACCGGCCTTTGGTCCGCGCTCGACACCCAAACCGCCCCGCTCGCGACGCACGACGACCTCCTGCGCATCCACCCCGAAAGCTACCTGCGTCAGTTCAAGGATATGTCCGACAAGGGCGGCGGTGAACTTGGCCTGCGCACACCCTTCGGCCCCGGCGGGTTCGAAATCGCGGCCCTGTCTGCGGGTCTCGCCAAGGCGGCCCTCGCAAGCGTCCTGCAAGGCACCCACCGCAACGCCTACGCCCTGTCGCGCCCGCCCGGGCACCATTGCCTGCCCGATTTTCCCAACGGTTTCTGCCTTCTGGCCAACATCGCCATCGCGGTGGAAGCCGCCCGCGCCGAAGGCCTCACCGACCGCGTCGCCATCATCGATTGGGACGTGCACCACGGCAACGGGACCGAGGCGATATATTATGACCGCGCCGATACGCTGACCATTTCGCTGCATCAGGAACGCAATTATCCGCTCGATACGGGCGATTTCGCCGATCGTGGGTCCGGCGACGGGACCGGATTCAACCTCAACATCCCGCTTCCGCCCGGCACCGGCCATGTCGGTTATGTCGAGGCGTTCGAACGCCTCGTGATCCCCGCGCTGCATGATTTCGGGCCCGACGCCATCGTCATCGCCTGCGGCTTCGACGCGGGCCTTGTCGATCCGCTCAGCCGCATGATCACATCCTGCGATACGTTCCGCGCGATGACCGAGATGGTGATGGAGGCCGCCGACACTCTATGCGACGGACGCCTGATGATGGCCCATGAAGGCGGCTATTCCGAGGTGCACGTCCCCTTCCTCGCCCATTCGGTGCTTGAGGCAATGGCCCGCAGCGACATCCACGCCGAAGACCCGTTCCAATACAAATTCGAAGGCCAGCAACCCGCTGAACGCTTCAACCGCTATGTCAGCCAGTTGATCGCCGAGATGGAAGACGCCCTGGGCTACTGACGCCGCAGCGCGGCGATTGACACCGCGCCACCCAATCGGCAGGTTGCGCGCAATCAAGCCACGCGGGGGATGTGCATCATGAAAAAGGTCTATGGCTCAGCGTCGGAGGCCCTCGATGGGGTCCTCTTCGACGGAATGCTCATCGCGGCGGGCGGCTTTGGCCTTTGCGGCATCCCCGAGC
>CAZPJO010000349.1:0-3281 GCA_964586895.1 uncultured Roseicyclus sp. | reverse complement strand
GGTTGTCCAGCTTGGGCGGGCCGTTCGCCACCTCGTTCACAAGGTAGACGCCAACCGAGGAGCCTTCGTTGTTGGGTTTCACCACGTAGGGCGGCTGCATCACGTGCCGCGCCGTGACATCTGCCTTGGCGCAGATCATGCTGTCGGCAACCGGAAGCGCGTGGCGGCGATAGACATCCTTGGCGCGGGTCTTGTCCATCGCGATGGCCGAGGCCAGCACACCGGAATGCGTATACGGCAGGCGCATCCATTCCAGCAGGCCCTGCACGCAGCCATCTTCGCCCCAGCGTCCGTGCAAAGCGTTGAAGACGACGCCCGGCTTTGCATCCCGCAACATCGCGCACAGGTCCTGGCCCGCCCCAAACGGGCCGGGATCAAGTTCCATCACGTCAAAGCCTTCTCCGCGTAGCGCTTCGGCGCACCCTGCTCCGGTGCTCAGCGACACCTCGCGTTCAGCCGAGGGGCCACCCATCAAAACTACGACACGGGAGGGGAGGCTGCTCTGCCCTGCCACCGCCTGGTCCTCAATATTGCCCGTCGGATACGTGCCCGAAGGGTCGGTTTTGCCCGCGATTTTCGCGGACCCTTGCTTTGTTTTCCCGCTTGAACGCGGGTAAATTCTCTACTGCGCCGGTTTGCCCACGCGCATGATTTCCCACTCTAATTCGATGCCTTGCGACGCGTATACCCTTTTTCTGACCTCTTCGCCCAATCCCTCCAGGTCTGCGGCAGTTGCGCCACCCTTGTTAACGAGGAAATTGGAATGCATCTGCGACATCTGCGCGCCGCCCCGCGTGGCCCCGCGCATGCCCGCCGCGTCGATCACCTTCCACGCCTTGAGATCATGGGTGTCATCGGCCTGCCCGGTGGAGCTGAACCCCGCCGGATTGCGGAAGGTTGATCCGGCCGTCAGCTCCTTGGTGGGTTGGGTTGCATCGCGCTTGGCCAGTTGGTCCTCCATGCGGGCCTGCAACATCGCGGGTTCGCCGCGCGCGCCGCGCAAGGTGATGGAGGTGATGACGCAGCCGTCGGGCAAATCCGTCTGCCGATAGGCGAAGGTGATGTCGTCCTTGTGCAGCGTGATCTGCGTTCCATCCCGCAACACCGCGCTGGCCGAGACGAAGTGATCGGCGACATAGCTGCCATAGCATCCGGCATTCATCTTGAGCGCGCCGCCAAGCGCGCCGGGGATCGTGCGCAGGAATGTCAGATCGACGCCCGCATCGGCCGCCGCCTTCGCCACCCGCGCATCAAGCGCCGCCGCTCCTGCCGTAACCATTTCGCCATCGACGGCGATGTCCATGAACGGCCGCCCAAGCTTGATCGTGACCCCGGGCAATCCGCCGTCGCGCACAATCAGGTTCGAGCCTACGCCCATCGCGAAGACATCCATATCGGGGTCGAGGTCGCGCAGAAAATCGGACAGGTCCTGCATATCGGCGGGCTGAAACAGCCATTCCGCCGGGCCGCCCACCCGCAACCATGTCAGCCCCGACAGGTCACGGTCCGGCGTCAGCCGCCCGCGCGGCTTTGGCAGGGTCTGGTGGGTCACGTCCGGTTCCTCCGCGCGAAGACGGCGCGCATGAGGGCACCCGAAAAGCTGCCTGCAAGAACGCCAAGTCCGAAGGGCACGAGCACGAAGTAGAACAGGGCCGCCCATCCCGGCGCCCCTGCCCCGCCGCTCCGGTCCAGCCAGATCGGGTAAAGCAGCACAGCCAGCGCCGTGATCGCCCACAAGCCGCACACATGCATCACCCGGCCTTTGCGTGCGGTGAGATAGCCCGCCAGAAGGCCCGCCAATGTCCCAAATCCGGTGAGCAGAATAGCCAGATCCATCAGCGTGGATCATCCCCGGCACGCGCGGGGAACACCGCGCGACGGATGCGTTGGCCCAGACGGATCAACGGCCAGCGCAGGACCGAGGCCCCCGCCAGCAAAAGTAAGATGCCCCAAATCGGGCCGGTCTGATAGGTGACGAACCCCAGAAGCGGGATCCCCGTCATGATCAGCACCCAGGCCGCGGGAATATGGAACCGCCGCGGCCCCATGCCAGCGGCACAGGCCACCAGCGCCCAGACACAGGCCAGGATCAGGGACGACGGCATCAGGTGGCCCTTCCGACCGCGCGTTTGGCGAAGTAGATCAACGGGTTGCGAAACATCGACGCGACGGCCAGCAGGAACAGGCCAACCCAGATGAAGCCATGGCTGATCCCGATGAAGACCAAAAGCGGCACCGCCAGCAACAGCAACGCAATGCCCGGCGGGAATTGCATCCGGTAGGGCAGCATCGCGGTGATGGCCGAGGCCAGGACCCAGACGCTGGCAAGGGTCAGGGCAAGGCTCATGGTGTCACCTGCGGGTCGCTGCGGGGGGCCATGCGCAGACCGATAAAAAGGCCTACAAGCGCGCTGATCACCATGGCGACGGCGAAGGCCAGCGCCCCGCTTGCCATTGCGCCGACCGAGCTGAACGACATTCCGCCGGACACCACATAAGCGCTGAACTGATTGCCGCCGGTCGAGGTGTTATCGAGCAGGAACATGTAGCCCACCATCGTGGGCACGTTGAACAGCGCCGCACAACTCACCACCAGCCAACCGGCCCGCGCGCCAAGCCGACGCGACAGAGCGAACGCCAAAAGCCCCGGCGCCGCGATCAATGCGAAAATCCAAACAAGTTCGGGCATCATATACCTCCGATCCTGAGCAAGGGGTCCGGGTTCATCCGCCGACCACCTTCTTGTCCAAGTCCTTCAACCGTTCGGGAAGGCCATTGGCCCATGCGCTGATCGTGCCTGCCCCGAGGCAGACGACCATATCGCCGGGGCGCGCCTGTTCCCGCACAAGCCGTTCAAGATCATCCTCGTCAATTATGGCACGCGCATGGCGATGGCCGTGCCGGATCATGCCGGCCACCAGATCATCGCGCGATGCGCCCTCGATCGGGTCCTCGCCGGCGGCATAAACCTCGGCGATGGCAACCACGTCCGCCTCGGAAAAGCAGCCGCAGAAATCCTCGAACAGGCTGTGCAGGCGGCTGTAGCGGTGCGGTTGGTGCACCGCGATCACGCGACCCTCGCTGGATTGACGCGCGGCTTTCAGAACGGCGGCGATTTCCACCGGGTGATGGCCGTAATCGTCAATCACGGTGATCCCGCCGACCTCGCCCACCTTGGTGAAACGGCGGTTCACGCCCTTGAATCCGGCCAGGGCCTCGCGGATTTCATCGGCCTTCATGCCCAGATGGCGCGCCACAGCGACCGCCGCCAAGGCGTTGGAG
>CAZPJO010000348.1:0-3284 GCA_964586895.1 uncultured Roseicyclus sp. | reverse complement strand
CCGACGGGGACACCGGGATCGGCCCAAATGACGGTTTGATCCGCTACGGTGCCCAGACCGTCAATCAGCGCGTGAGTGAGGCCGAACACGGCGACGACTACATGACAACTTGGAACGACTGGCTGGAGGTCCAGAAGGGCTTCAACCCGAACAACGACGAGAACAAATGTACGCCCAACAGCCGGGGCCAGAAGTTCACCGCCAACACCCGGTTCATCTGCACGCCCCGCGATCTGGCCACTTACGTGCATTTCGACGCGCTGTATCAGGCCTATCTCAATGCCTGCCTGCTGATGCTGACCCAGGGCACGCCGTTCGACCCGGCGTTTGACCTGCTGTCGGGGCCGGGCGGCGGTGGGATCATGACCGATGCCTCCAACCCCGACACCAAGGTCTCCTACAGCGCGGGCGGATTCGCGCTTTATGGCGGTCCGCATATCCTCAGCCTGGTGACCGAAGTGGCGACCCGTGCGCTCAAGGCCGTGCGCTATCAGAAGTTCAACGTCCACCTCCGCCTGCGCCCCGAAGCGCTGGCCGGGCGACTTGCGCGCGCCGAGGAGATCGAAAAACGCCACCCGCAGATTTGCGGTTGCCTGAGCAAGATGTGCGCGGATCTGGGCGAAACGCTGACCGCGCTCGACGCCCATCCCACCAGTGGCAATGGGACTGATGCGCGGCTCCTGCCCATGGCGTTCGCCGAAGGCTCGCCCATGCACCCGACCTATGGCGCGGGCCATGCGACCGTCGCGGGCGCTTGCGTGACCATGCTCAAGGCGTTTTTCGACACCTCGGCCATCTTCGTGCGCGTGACCGAGACAAACGGCACGATCCGCGCGGGCTTCTACAGCAAGGCGAAGATTATCGACGATGTCTGCTGTGGCTTTGAGGTCGAGGCCGGAGCCTATCGCCCAATTGCAACCAAGAACAAAGACGAACCGTGCGAACTGAAGTTCGACAGCTATGGCATTTTCAAGGAGGTTGTGACCAAAGCCAAGAACAGCGACCCCGAAAAGTGCCATGCCGAATACCATGGCCACAAGGGCAAACCCTGTCCTCTCACCCTCGAAGGCGAGCTGAACAAACTTGCCGCCAATATCTCCATCGGGCGCAACATGGCCGGGGTGCATTACTTCTCCGATTATTACGACAGCGTCCGCATGGGCGAGGAAATCGCCATCGGTATCCTCGAAGAACAGGCGCTCGGCTATCAGACGGACCCCTTCGTGATGTCCATCCCGACCTTCGATGGCCAAACCCGTCGCGTCGGCAAGCGCTAGGGACCGGCCAATATTGCGAGGCGGCATCCCCGTCGCCTCGCATTCGCATCTTCCCCCAAAACCCGCGCGCCCATCTCGCACGACGCAGGTCGGACGCGCGCATTACTTGCTTCAACAAGAGCCCAAAACGGCCCGCCTCCGACGCCAAACGGACAGGCTCCGGGAAGCGGGTTGGCGGAAGAAAACCCTTAAGAAATCATTAAAATTGATTGGAAATACGTTCTAAATCAATAACTTAACGCGACTTATCAACGTGATAACCCCCCGCTCTCTTGACCCGCCGCCCGGAAACCCGCATGCCCCATCCATGGCCTCCGGCACGCTTCATATCGACCTCTCCGCCCTCACGGCGAATTACCGCGCGCTGGCAAGCCTTGCCCGGGCCGAAGCGGCTGCGGTGGTGAAGGCCGATGGCTATGGTCTCGGCGCAGATCGGGTCGCGCAAACCCTCGCCACCGCCGGCGCGCGCACCTTCTTCGTCGCCACCGCTGAGGAAGGCGCTCAGCTGCGCCGCATCCTTGGCCCCGCGCCCGTGATCAACGTTTTCTCCGGCCATATGGACGGCGACACCCCCCTGATCCGCGACGCCGCGCTGACCCCGATGCTGAATTCGCCCGAGCAGATCGCGCGCCATACATCCGCGCTTGGAACTGCCCCCTTCGGCCTGCAACTCGACACCGGGATGAGCCGCCTTGGCCTGTCCCCCGACGATTGGCCCGATGCCCGCACCTACGCGGCGCAGGCGACGCTCGTGATGTCGCATCTCGCTTGCGCCGACGATCCACCGCATCCGCAAAACGACCAACAACGCGCCACCTTCCATGCCATGACCCAAGGCCTCGCCGCCCCGAAATCCCTCGCGGCGACCGGCGGCACCCTGATGGGCGCGGGGTATCATTACGACATGATCCGCCCCGGCATCGGCCTTTATGGCGGCTTTCCCTTCACCGATGCGCAGCCGGTGGTCCGCCTCACCCTGCCCGTGATCCAGATCCGCGAAATTGCCCCGGGCACCTCCGTGGGCTATTCCGCGACCTACGTGGCCGACGCGCCGCGCAAGATCGCCACCGTTTCGGCGGGCTATGCCGACGGCCTGATCCGTGCCATGTCCGCGCGCGCCACGCTTTGGGATGGCGACACGCCCTGCCCGTTGGTGGGCCGCGTTTCAATGGATCTGCTGACCATCGACGTCACCGATTGCGCCACCCCGCCCGCGACCCTCGACATCCTTGGCCCGCACCAGGGCGTCGATGCGCTGGCCGAGGCCGCCGGTACAATCGGATACGAGATCCTGACCTCGCTCGGCCCCCGCTACGCGCGCAAGGTGGTGCCATGACCCTGCTTGCGCCTTTCGGTGCGTTGGGCCGCACGCTTCTTGGCAGTCTGGCCGCCATAGGCCAGGTCGCGCTGTTCGCGCTTTCGGCGTTGCGCCACCTTGTCACCCCGCCCTTCTATCTGCGCGAGGTCGCGCAACAATTCCTGACCATCGGATGGCTCAGCCTTCCGGTCGTCGGCCTGACCGCCTTGTTCACCGGCGGCGCGCTGGCGCTTCAGATCTACGCCGGCGGCAGCCGCTTCAACGCCGAGGCCGTGGTCCCTCAGATCGTCGCTATCGGCATCACCCGAGAGCTTGGCCCCGTTCTGGGCGGCCTCATGGTCGCGGGCCGCGTCGCCTCTGCCATCGCCGCCGAAATCGCCACGATGAAAGTCACCGAACAGATCGACGCGCTGCGCACGCTGTCGACCGATCCGATGAAATACCTCACCGTGCCGCGCCTGTTCGCCGCCACCCTGTCGCTGCCGATCCTGGTCGCCGTCGGGGACAGCATCGGCATCTTCGGCGGCTATCTCGTCTCCACCACACGCCTGGGCTTCAACGAGGCCGCCTACCTCAACAACACCACCGGTTTCCTGGAGACCTGGGACGTCACCTCCGGCCTTCTCAAGGGTGCCGCCTTCGGCTTCATCGTGGCGCTGATGGGCTGCTATCACGGGATGAACTCCGGC
>CAZPJO010000347.1:0-3290 GCA_964586895.1 uncultured Roseicyclus sp. | reverse complement strand
CATCACCATCGACCCACGGCCAGAGGCACCCGAGAACCTGCCGCCTTTGTTGCAGGGGTTCGAGGCGGTGCCGCCACTGGTCACCGACATCGACCTGAGCCTCGACGACAAATACCTATACGTGGCGTGCTGGGGCCTGGGCGAGATGCATCAATACGATGTGTCGGACCCGATGAACCCCAAACTCGTCGGCAAGGTCGAGGTGGGCGGCATTGCCAAGGGGGCCAAACATCCCAACGGCAAACCCTTCGTCTATGGGCCCCAGATGGTCGAGGTCAGCCGCGACGGCAAGCGGGTCTACTGGACCAACTCGCTTTATTCGACATGGGATGATCAGTTCTATCCCGACGATGAAGGTGGGCAGATGGTCATGGCGCATAATGATGAAAAGGGCTTCCGCCTGGCCGAGGATTTCTACATCGACTTTCCCAAGGGCTATCGTGCGCACCAGATCCGCCTTGAGGGCGGGGATTGTTCGACCGACAGCTTCTGCTACCCCAACGTCTGACGCGGCGTGGAAGATCTTTCCGTGGCGGCCCTTTGGTGGGCCGTCATCGCATCGGGCCTTTATCACGGATTGAACCCCGGGATGGGATGGCCCCTTGCGGTGTCCGCCGCCTTGATGGAGCGCAAGGCCTCGGCCCTTCCCAAGGCGCTGGGGCTTCTGGCGCTTGGGCATTTCGCCTCGATGCTGGCGATCCTGTTGCCGTTTTCGTTGATGATCGTGCTGGTGGAATACGAGGATCAGATCCGCATTGGCGCAGGCGTGATCGTGGTGGCGATGGGGATTTATCTGCTGATCAACCGTCGCCACCCGCGCATCCTGGCGCGGGTGCATCCGGCGCGGCTGGCGTTGTGGTCGTTTCTGGCGGCGCTGGCCCATGGGGCGGGGCTGATGCTGGTGCCGATTTACCTTGGGATCTGTGCGATTGCGCCCGATGATACCGGGCATTTGGCGGCAGAGGCCCTGATGCGCAGCGACCTGGGCATCGCGGTGACGGTGGCGGCGCTGCATACGCTGGCGATGACATTGGCAGGCGCGGTGATCGCCACGTTCATCTACCTGTGGTTGGGGCTGAAGTTCCTGTCGAAGACCTGGTTCAACCTCGACCTCGTCTGGGCGCTGAGCCTTGTGCTTGTGGGGCTGTTCGGGATCTGGTCAGCGTTTGCTCACTGATCCCCCATGCCCGAAAGCTGCATCGCATGCAGATGCGCATAGGCCCCGCCTTTTGCCAAAAGCACGTCATGGGTGCCTTCTTCGATCACGCGGCCCTGGTCCATCACGATGATCTTGTCGGCATTGCGAATGGTCGACAGGCGATGCGCGATCACCAATGTCGTGCGCCCCTCGGCCAAGCGGTCCAGCGCGGCGCCCACCAGCTTTTCGGAGCGCGCATCCAGCGCGGAGGTCGGTTCATCCAGCAGCAGGATCGGCGCGGCCTTCAACATCGCGCGCGCAATGGCGATGCGCTGCCGCTGCCCGCCCGACAGGCTTGATCCGCGCGGACCCACGGACGTGTCGAGACCGAGGGGCAGGTTTTGCGCGAAATCCATGACCTCGGCATCCTGCGCGGCGCGCGCCACGGCATCGTCGGTCGCGCCCAGTGCACCGATGCGAATGTTGGCCGCAATCGTTTCGTCAAACAGCGCGGTTTCCTGCCCCACGACCGCAATCGTGTCGCGCAAGGTCGCGATATCGGTCTCGCGCACCGGCACGCCGCCGATTGTGATCTGCCCCGCGGTCGCGTCGATAAGGCGCGTGAGGGCGGCAAAAACGGTGGTCTTGCCCGCGCCCGACGCGCCGACAAGGGCGGTCGTCTGCCCGGCGGCTGCGGTAAAGCTCAGCCCGCGCAGCACCGGGGCGGTGTCGTAGGTCACATCCACACCGTCAAACACGATATCCCCGTCACCCAGCGGCCTGGGCGTTGCGGGCGAGGTGATCGTGGGGTGCAGGTCAAGCAGCGTGAACACCCGTTCGGCCGAGGCGGCCGCACCCTGCAACTGGCCGGCGATCGACGCCAGGCGGCGCATCGGCTCAAACATCAGACCCAGCGCGGTGAAAAAGGACATGAACTCTCCGACCGTGCGCTCGCCTGCAATGATCGACTGCCCGCCGGCATAGAGAAGGGCGGCGAAGCCGATGGCCGCCAGAACGTCGATCAAGGCGGGATTGGCCGCAGCGCCCGCGCGGCTGCGCAAGGCGAATTTGAGATAATCGTCAAGTTCTGCACGGAATCGGCCGCGTTCATGGGCCTCCAACCGGTTCAGCTTGATGGTCTGGATCCCGTGCAGCGTTTCATCCAGCCGCGTCGTCAGGCGCGCCGACACCGCGCGGCTTTTGCGGGCGGTGGACTTGATCAGGCGCTGCACGAAGCGCATCGGAAAAAACAGAAGCGGCAGACCGATCAGCGTCAGCAGGGTCCAGAACCAATCTGTCGTGATCATCACCGTGAACAGCGCCAGCAGGGCCGTCACATCGCGCCCAACGGTCAGCAGCGCGCTGGAGACGGCGGATTGCAGGAGTTGCGTGTCGCCGCGGATCCGTTCGATCAGGGCACCGGGCGGGTTGTGTTGAAACACCGCGCTGTCGAGCGTCAGGAGGTGTTGCAGCAGGTGCGACTGGATCGTCGCGATGATCCGCATGCCGACGCCCGCAATGATCATGCGTTGTGCAAACCCGGCCAGTGCCCGGAACAGGAACAGCCCCCCAACGCCAAGCGCCACGAGGCTTACGCCGCGCATCGAACTGTCGCCGGTCAACGTGTCGAACATCGGCTCGACCATCCACGCAAACGCCCCCAGCGCCGCGCCTTCAAGCGCCATGAGCCCGACTGCCAGGATCAGCCACGGCCAATAGGGGCGCACGTAGCCCCGCCACAGGCGCCCGGCCATGTCGGTATTGGAGGCGCGGTCGCGACGATCCAGGTTCAAAGATGCCGGTCCCGGCCTGTCCGGTCGCTCGTCATGGGAATTCGACACTTGGCTTGATCCAACAGGCAAAACGCGCAGGCGGAGGGTTACGCGCTTTGACGGGTTCGCACAAGAAGGCGGCAGATCGTCTGTTTGCGTCGCAAATCGCAACCGTTTGGCCGGTTTTCCCCTTTGTACGAGGCAAGCCGGCGTTCAATGTCGCGATGCTAAAGGCATTGGTTGAACTTCCGTCTGAACCCTTTAGTGTCGGCGAAGACCAAGCGCGGGCGCGGCCCTTTGGGGTCGAAGACATCGCGCAACGTACAACAGGGGAGTGAGGTTTGACCTCAGACCAGACGGAAGCGTTCGTTGCCTTCGAC
>CAZPJO010000346.1:0-3304 GCA_964586895.1 uncultured Roseicyclus sp. | reverse complement strand
GGTAAGGAATCCCCCCAAACAGACGCATCTGCGGGGCTTTTCCCCTTGCTCCTAAAGCAAATTTAGATCAAACACGACACGTGCCCGACCGTGCCGTCGGGATCCAAAAGACGTATTGGACATTTTGTGAACACGATTAAACTTTTGGCCGCTGCCGCGCTGGCGACCGCCCTTACGGTGCCGATGGCAAACGCATCCACCGTGATCCTCGAAACACGCGGAAACACATCCTACACCACCGATGCCTTCACCGGCTTCACCACCAACGCGCAGCGTATGGCGGGTATGGTGGTCTCCGGTCGCACGACCGAGCGGCGCTACAGCGCCGAATTCGACGTGACGGGCACCGGACGCAGCTCCGTTGGCAACGCGGTCACACGCGCATTCACCCTCACGCAGTCGGGCAACACCTACGCCGAGGGAACCTGGGGCATCATCGTGAATGCAGGCGAGCGGCTGACGCAGCTGCGCATTGACGGCGCACCCGGTCAGACGATTTTCGACACCGATCTGTCCGGTCCCAGCACCGAAGGCAGCTCCGTTGGTCTGCCCTTCGCGCCCACCGGCGCCTTTGCCGATCTGCAAGGCATCGTCGTTGCCACCTACACCGGCATGGTTGCGATCACCGGGACCGAGGGCGTGGGCGATGCCTACACCCGCCTGACGCTCGACCTGTCCGGCCTCGAAGGTGGCGGACTTGGCGAGGGGACATGGAACTTCAGCCATGATACCGACAACGCCAGCCGCAGATCGCCGCTGCAGTATCAGACACCGGCGCCCGTGCCGCTTCCTGCGGGCGGCCTCTTGCTTGTCGCCGCACTGGGTGGCCTGGGCCTGATGCGCCGCAAGCGCGCCGCCTGATCTGACCACATCCCCGCGCCATCGCGGCGCGGAGAAGCCACGTTTTTACGACCCGGTCGAGTTTTCGGCCGGGTCGTTTCTTTTGTCGAAGGCTGTTTGCGACCGGATTGAGCGGCGGAGCCGGGCCATCGGCGCGCGCCCTCCGCGCCTCCGCCCCTCCAGAACCCAAAAAACCCCGCACATGCCTCCCCCGGGGCTCCGCCCACCTATCCCAAAGGATAGCCGCCTATCCCTCCGCCCCTGCGCCCTCGCCTTTCGCGCGCCGCACGCATTATACAAATCCGTTACCCGTAGATCATCGAAACCGCCAAACAGGACACGGATCATGATCGCACACATCCTCATCGGCACATTTGCCGCCATCGTCATTGCCACCGGTTCGGCACTCTGTGGCTGCTCCTTTGTCGAGGTTGTGGCGTCCTACCTGATCGGCGGTTTCGCAGCCATCGCGCTCAGCCTGACCACCCAGTTCCGCGCAGCACCCCGTAGCGTCCCGGCCGCCTGCTGAGGGCACTAGAGCGTCTTCACAAGGAGTTAACGAGTATGACCTTTCACAACAGGACCAATGCCTTGACCCACGGTTGCAACCTTGCAACCCCCTTCCCAATCGCGCCCCGCTGCCCTAACGTCGCGCCCATGACACCCGCCGCCGCCCAATCCCTTCTTGCCGATCATTTCGCCCCCTGGGTCCTCGACCTCGCGCTTGAGGTCCCCGCAATATCGCCCGACGCGACCACCACCCGCATGCCCCTCACCCCCCGGCTGATGCGCACCGGCGGCATCGCCTCGGGCCAGGCGCTCACGGCGCAGGCCGACACCTCCATGATCCTCGCACTCGCGGGCCATGTCGGCGATTTTGTCCCCGCCAGCACCGTCACCCTCGACACGCAATTCCTGCGCCCCGGCACCGGCTCCGCCATCCTGTGCCGCGCCACGATCATTCGCGCGGGCCTTTCGCTGGCCTTCGCCCGCGCCGATCTCACCTCCGAGGACAGCGGCAAACCAATCGCCACCGCCACGGCCACCCTCGCCCTGCCGTAATCGCCTACTCCTGCTGCGTGGCGAGGTAGTCGATCAACGCCACCACCTCCGGGCTGGTCAGGACGGTATCGCCGCCCGGACTGCTCAACACCTCGCTCATCTCCGAAAAGATGCGCCCATAAACCGGCATATCCCCGCCGTGCGACATCAACGGGTCGCGCCCATCGATATGCCCCGCGATGCCCACGCGCGGGAAATAGCCACCGTTCGTGCGCTCGATCTCGCGCAGGTTGGCAGGCGGGATCAACAAGACCTCCGCCATCGGCCCGTCCCCCAAAAGGCCCGTGCCATGGCACACCGCGCAATGATCCGCGTAAAGCTGCGCACCGCGCTCCACGTCCTGCGCATGCGCCGCAGGCCCGACACCGTGCAAAGCCACGGCCAGCGTCGGGATCAACGCTCTCGCGGTCCGGCGTTTCGTCACTTGCATCGGACACCTCCTTGGTTTCGCTTGCGGTGGCCCATCATACCACCGGGACACCCCGCACGCCTTGATCCCGGTCAATCCCGAGCGCGACCAAGCGCGCGAAACGCGGCGAAAAATCCGGTTCTCTCCCGCCCGGGAATCCGCCAAGGTGGTTGCATGCGATCCCTGCTCCTGCTTCTGATGACCTTCATCCTCGCCACCTGCGGCCGGCCCCTCACCGAAGCCGAGCGCGCCTATATGGCCGAGATCCAGGGCGACAGCTTCGACCCCGCCCCGGTCCGCATTGCCCGCAATCCCTTCGTCGGCCTGATCACGCAGACCTATCCAACGCGCCCGCCCACCACCTGCCGCGAGCGCATCTTTCCGCCCCCCGAGGGCCCAACGATCTCCGGCCAGACCGCAGGCATCGTCTTCTTCAACACGCTGCACCTGCGCGAAGATATCGTTCTGCCCGATTACACGCGCCTTGAAGACGGCACGCGCGGCCTCGTCGCCGCGATGTTCTTCGCCCATGAGATGACCCACATCTGGCAATGGCAGAACCGCGATGTCACCAATTACCACCCGTTCCGCGCCTTCTGGGAACACGCCGTGATCGAGGACCCGTATCTGTTCGAAAACGACGACCCGCGCCCGTTCCTGTCTTACGGCTATGAACAGCAGGCCAGTCTTGTAGAAGAATACGTCTGCTGCCGCGCCCTCGACCCCGAAGGTGCGCGCACCACCCGGCTCGAACGCCTGATCGGTGAGGTCATGCCGGTCACGCCTCTGCAATCCCGCGCCGATGACACCGACATCCGTATCCCCTGGGCCGACGCGCCCATCGGCGGCATCTGTTCGTGACCCGCGCCCGGACTGGCCCGCCGAACCCTCGTCATGCTGACCGCCCGCTAACCGGCCTTTTCCGCAAGCTCCAGCCACTCCATCTCGGCGGCCTCCAGCTTGGTCTGCCGCTCAGCCAACGCATCGGTCGCC
>CAZPJO010000345.1:2274-3325 GCA_964586895.1 uncultured Roseicyclus sp. | reverse complement strand
CGGCACGCGATTTCGCCAACCGCGTGAATGTCGGAATGGTGGGTGTGAACGTGCCGATCCCCGTGCCGCTGGCCTACCACACGTTCGGCGGCTGGAAGAAATCCGTCTTCGGCGATTTGAATCAGCACGGGCCGGATGCGTTCCGTTTCTACACGCGCACCAAAACCGTCACCTCCCGCTGGCCCTCGGGCATCAAGGAAGGCGGCGAATTCACCATCCCCGTGATGGAGTGAACCGCGCGGCCTGCGCGGGCGTGATGGCGCTGTAAAGTCGTTAAGATTGGGTTAATTTGGTTTGGCCATTCTTTTGATTTCAGGTGGTTAGACGATTGCTCACGCGTGAGACGCCGCTCACTTCCGCATGGGTGTGCGCAAAAAAAGGCCCCTGACAAAAGTCAGGGGCCAGGCCAACAGGGAGGACGAGGGATGCACCCATCGGGCCGCATCTCTCACCTTATAGCGTAGGCCTGCACCAAGGCCCGCGCCATGGAGGGAATCCTGACCCCCGCCCGCGCCCTGCCCTTGCAAAACCGGCCACCCCGCCCCACCCTTCCGACACGGGAGGCGGTCCATGGCACAGCATTTCGACGATAACCACTTCACCCTCGGCATCGAGGAGGAATACCTGCTCGTCGACCGCGACACCTACGACCTCGCCGAAGCCCCCCCTGGCTTGATGGAGGCCTGCGCCGCCGAGCTTGCGGGGCAAGTCAGCCCCGAGTTTCTCAAGTGCCAGATCGAGGTCGGCACCGGCATTTGCCCCACCATCGCCCACGCCCGCGCCGATCTTGCCCGCCTGCGCCGCCATGTTGCCGCCTGCGCCGACCGCTTCGGCCTCGCCCCCATCGCCGTGTCCTGCCATCCCTTCGCCGATTGGAAGGATCGACCCCACACCGACCGCGACCGTTACAACCAATTAGCCCGCGATCTGGGCGGCGTGGTCGAACGCATGCTGATCTGCGGCGCACATTGCCATGTCGGCCTGCCTGACGACGCCCTGCGCATCGATGTGATGCGCCAGCTGAGCTATTTCCTGCCGCATCTTCTTGCGC
>CAZPJO010000345.1:0-2264 GCA_964586895.1 uncultured Roseicyclus sp. | reverse complement strand
CATCTTCTGGCGCTATCGACCTCGTCGCCGTTTTGGCAGCGGCGCGACACCGGCCTCGCGTCTTACCGTTTGACCGTGTTCGACAACCTGCCCCGCACCGGCCTGCCCCCCACCTTCGGGTCGTTCGGCGAATACCGGCGCAGCGTCGATGTGCTGATCGACCTCGGCCTGATCGAGGATACGTCGAAAATCTGGTGGGATCTGCGCCCCTCCGCGCAGTTCCCGACCTTGGAGACCCGGATCTGCGACGTCTCCCCCCGGCTGGAGGATCAACTGGCGCTGTCGGCGATGATCCAATGCCTCGTGCGCATGCTCTGTCGGCTGCGCGGCCTGAACCAACGCTGGCGCGTCTATGACCGGTTCCTGATCAACGAAAACCGCTGGCGCGCGCAACGCTACGGCGTGTCGGAGGGGTTGATTGATTTCGGGCGAAGCGCCGTGGTCCCGATGCCCGAGCTGATCGACGAACTGATCGCATTGACGGCGGAGGATGCCGACGCGCTCGGCTGCGGGGCAGAGGTCGAGCGCTTGCGCGACATGGCCCGCCAGACCAGCGCCGATCGCCAGCGCGCCATCTATCACGGCACCCGCGATGCGGGCGGCGACCACGGTGCGTGCCTGCGGTCCATCGTGGAGCACCTGATGGATGAGTTTCACGTCGACCTGTGATTGCGGCGGGCGACGGCGCGCAATTGAGCCGCAAAACGAAAACGGGCACCCTCAGGCGCCCGTTCCGTAATTCTCTTGGGGTTGGATCAGCCGCGCTTGCGACGGCGCATGGCCGCAACGCCACCAAGACCGGCCAGAAGCAGCAGACCCGACGCCGGAAGCGGCACAGGTGCGACATCGACCGAGACGCCACGCAGCTTCCATTCGGACCGGCCGCCGGTCGTGCCGATGAGGAATTGCGTTGCGGTCACATCGCTGTCGATGGCGGCCGAGAACACGGACCCACCGGAGCCGGAGCCCGCGAGGGTGCCGCTATCGACGGCCGAATAGCCGTGGAAGTTGCCGGCCAGAACACGCCAGTCGTCGCCGCCGTCGCCGTAAGCAAACGCCGCAGCGGTCAGATCGACCGCTTCGCTGAACGACAACAGAAGGTATTCGTCGTAGTAGCCATCAACCCAATGCGAGTCGCGGCCACCAGCATAAAGGCCAATGCCATTGTCCCAAGCGGTGGCATCGCCCCACCAGCCGCTCCCGGTCAATCCGCCGGAAAACGCGGCCCCGGTGATGGTGAGCGAAAGTCCGCCACTTTCCGCGACAACCGATCTGCCGCTGTTATGTGTTACGTCGCCGCCGGCGCCGAAGTCAAAGTCGACGATGGACGCATTTGCCGCGAAAGGTGCCGCGATTGCGAGTGCGGCTGCGGCGAGGGTTCTGGTAATATTGTTCATACACTTTATCCGTTTCTGACGTCCTGTGGTGCCCGGCGGACGCGTTGGTTACACCAGACCATTTGCGTTCAAGACTCAACAAATACAACACAAATTCGTTGGCAATGGTTAATTTTCGTAGGTTTGCCGGGGGGAAAGTTAGGTGTTGCGCATCAATACCGTGAGAGGGCTTAGGATTGTCCCCGGATCCAGGACACTCGCAGGATTCCGCCAGTGGCGTGCGAATCACAACAAGGCCTTGAACTGGATGTGCAAGCGGAGATAATTAAACACACGTTCAATTCTTGTGGGAGGGGCGGATGGATTTCGCACTGAGCGACGAGGCGGCGGCGATCTACGATATGGCGCGCGCCTTCGGGGAAGCGGAGATCGCCCCCCATGCCCAGGATTGGGAGCGCGCGGGCACGATCCCCAAAACGCTCTGGCCGAAATTGGCCGAACTTGGGTTCGCCGGTCTGTACGTGTCGGAAGACAACGGGGGATCGGGCCTGTCACGCCTTGAGGCGGCGCTGGTGTTCGAAGCGTTGAGCGGATCATGCGCCTCTGTCGCGGCGTTCCTGTCGATCCACAACATGTGTGCCAAGATGATCGAAAGCTTCGGCTCGGACGCGCTGCGCGAGCGGTTCTTGCCGGATGCGTTAACCATGGAAAAGGTGTTTTCATACTGCTTGACGGAGCCGGCCAGCGGCTCGGATGCGGCAGCACTCAGGACCCGCGCCGACCGCACGAACGACGGCTACCGCCTTTCCGGAACCAAGGCGTTCATTTCGGGGGGCGGGTATTCCGACGCCTATATCGTAATGTGCCGCACCGGCGAAGACGGGCCGCGCGGAATTTCGGCGGTGATCGTCGAGGACGGGGCCGAGG
>CAZPJO010000344.1:0-3328 GCA_964586895.1 uncultured Roseicyclus sp. | reverse complement strand
ACTCCGCCCGGCTCCAGACGCGCCCGCCGGGATTATGCGGCGAACACAGGATCAGCATCTTCTCGTTGCCGGTCATCTGCGCATCGAACGCGTCGAAATCCAACACGTAACGCCCGTCGTCCTGCCCCATCGCCAACTCGCGCAGGTCGCGGTTTGCGGCCCGGATCACCTTGGCGAATGCGTGGTAGACCGGCGTGAACAGGACCACACCGTCGCCTTCTTGCGTGAACGCATCGACGCACATCGCCGTGCCATTCACCAATCCATGGGTCGAGAAGATGTGGCTTGGGTCCACCTTCCATCCATGCCGCTCGGCCATCCACCAACAGATCGCGGCGCGGTATTTGCTGTCGTCGCCGAAATAGCCGTAGATACAGTGATCCAGCATCGCCTGCACCGCGTCCTGGATACATCCGGGCGGCCGGAAATCCATGTCCGCCACCCACATCGACACCCCGTCCTCGGGCGAGACACCGTAAAGCGCCTCCATCATGTCCCATTTCACGCAATGGGTGCCGCGGCGGTCGATGATTTCGTCGAATGACATGTGGGAGCTCCGATCATAGGTCAAAGGTGACCCTAGCGCGCCGATTTCTGTCCGCAAGACCGCGCCCTTTATTCGCGCCGCGGATTGTCTTACATGGGCGTCCATGAAACGTCCTCTTGTCCTGCATCCCGATCCCCGGCTGAAAAAGGTCGCCGCTCCGGTCGATGACCTGTCCGATGACTTGCGCGCCCTGGCCGACGACATGCTGGCCACCATGTATGACGCGCCCGGCATCGGCCTCGCCGCACCTCAGATCGGGGTATCGCAGCGCTTGATCGTGCTGGATTGCGTCAAGGATGAAAACGCGCCGCCGCGCCCCATGGCGATGTTCAACCCGCAGGTCGTGGCCACCTCGGACGAGACCAATGTCTACGAGGAAGGCTGCCTCTCGATCCCCGAGATCTACGCCGATGTCACCCGGCCCGAGGCCGTGACCGTGCGCTGGATCGACACCAATGGCACCGAGCAGGAGGAAACCTTCGATGGCCTCTGGGCCACCTGCGTGCAGCACGAGATCGACCACCTCGACGGCAAGCTGTTCATCGACTACCTCAGCCCGCTCAAGCGGCAGTTGATCACCCGCAAGATGGTCAAATTCAAGCGCAACAAGGCGACCGAGAAAGCCTGACCCCCCGGCGCCGCTGCGAGGAGGGCCACGGCCCGAGGAGCGACAGCGCCCCATCATCCCGCCAGAGGTTCCATGCCCAAGCGCCCGTTTATCCCATGGCCCGACAAGCGCCTGCGCTCTGCGGCCGCACCCGTGGGCAGGATCACCGACGATCACCGCGCGATCTGGGATGATATGGTCGAGACGATGGATGCCATGCCCGGCCTTGGCCTCGCCGCGCCACAAATCGGGGTCATGCTGCGCCTCGCCGTCGTCGATGCCAGTGACGCGCGGGGCCAGGCGATCCGCATGGCCGATCCCGAAATCATCGCTGCCTCCGATGCGCTCAACACTTACCCCGAGGCCTCCCCCAACCTGCCCGGCGTCTCCGCCAAGATCACCCGCCCCGCGCGCGTGACCGTGGCCTTCACCGACCCGATGGGGATGCGGGTCCGACAGGAATTCATCGACCTCTGGGCCACCTCCGTGCAACATCAGATCGACCATCTGGCCGGGCGGATGTATTTCGACAATCTGGGCAAGGTAAAACGCGACATGCTTCTCAAGAAGGCAAGGAAAGCTTCGTGATACGGGTCGTGTTCAGGAGAACGCGCTAATGGGTGTCGTTTTCAGCGGAGCGCGCGCATGCGTATAGTTTTCATGGGCACGCCGGACTTTTCCGTCCCGATCCTCGATGCGATCGTGGCGCAGGGGCACGATGTCGTCGCGGTCTATTCCCAGCCGCCCCGCCCCGCCGGTCGCGGCAAGAAGGACCGCCCAAGCCCCGTGCAGCAGCGCGCCGAGGCGCTCGGCCTGCCCGTCCGCCATCCCGTCAGCCTCAAGGACCCGCAAGCGCAGGAAGACTTCGCCGCGCTGGGCGCCGATGTCGCCGTGGTCGTCGCCTACGGCCTGTTGCTGCCGCAGCCGGTGCTGGACGCGCCGCGCATGGGCTGCGTCAATGTCCACGCCTCCGACCTGCCGCGCTGGCGCGGGGCCGCGCCGATCCAGCGCGCCATCATGGCCGGTGATACCACCACCGCCGTCTGCCTGATGCAGATGGAGGCCGGGCTTGATACCGGCCCGGTCCTTCTGCGCGATCAGGTGGCGATTGCGCCCGATGAAACCGCCGGGTCCCTGCATGACAAGCTGTCGCTTGAAGGGGCCGCACTGGTGCAGAAGGCCTTGCCGATGCTCGACATGCTGACGCCCCAGCCGCAGCGTGAGGATGGCGTCACCTATGCCGCAAAGATCGACAAATCCGAAGCAAAGGTGGATTGGACCGCGCCCGCCCCCCATATTGATGCACAGATCCGGGGGCTTTCGCCATTTCCCGGGGCCTGGACCATGGTTAACGGAAAACGGGTGAAGCTTCTGGCCTCGTCCGTGGCCGAAGGGTCGGGTGCTGCGGGACGTGTGCTGGACGGGGCGGTGATTGCCTGCGGCTCCGGCGCGGTCGCCCTGACCTCGGTGCAGCCCGAGGGCAAGGGGCCGATGACGGCAGAGGATTGGATGCGCGGCGCACGCCTCGCAAAGGGTGACACATTGGGAGGGACCACATGATCCTGTTTTCGTTTTTCGGCTCGCTGATGATCGCCGGGATCGTCGGGTTTCTGTTCGAGAAATGGGGCTGGACCCATAACGGCATCCTGCCCTCGATCTTTATCGCCTGGGGCGCGGTGCTTGTGCTGTTCTTCGTCCGCTCTCTGTTTGGCCTGACGCTCGGCTCGCCCGGGCTTGATGCCGTGATCGGGTCCGCGGCGGCGTTGATCCTGATCCCGACCGAATATGCCACCCATCGCCGCAAGGAAAAGAAACAGCGCCGCTGATGCTGCGCGCACAGAATGGGCCGGAACAGGTCATTTATGTGCGCGGTTTGGTAGCTCTAAAAGAACTACAGAAAAACTACAGGAAAATGACATCGGAATGCGGGCGGAATGCGGGGCGTTCTAGGGGTCGTTTCCCGGTTTCTGCGCTGCAGCACTTGCGCGTTTCGGCGCAATAATCTACCCCTCAGCGAAATTCGAATGAAACATCCTTTCGCCGAGGTCCTCCATGAGCTTCCGTTTGCAACCCGCCCCCGTCGCCCGCCCAAACCGCTGTCAGCTCTTCGGCCCCGGCTCAAATCCCAAGCTTTTCAACAAGATGGCCGCGTCTGACGCGGATGTGATCAACCT
>CAZPJO010000343.1:3099-3332 GCA_964586895.1 uncultured Roseicyclus sp. | reverse complement strand
GGTCTCGGGAGCGCATGTCGGCGCGCTTGCGATGAGCGAGGCGGGCGCAGGATCGGACGTGGTGTCTATGTCGTTGCGCGCGGAGAAGCGCAACGATCGGTATGTTTTGAACGGGACGAAGTATTGGATCACGAACGGGCCGGATGCGGACACGTTGGTGGTTTATGCCAAGACCGACCCCGAGGCGGGATCGCGCGGTATCACGGCCTTTCTTATAGAAAAAGAGATGGTGG
>CAZPJO010000343.1:0-3065 GCA_964586895.1 uncultured Roseicyclus sp. | reverse complement strand
ATTTCGACAAGATGGGCATGCGGGGGAGTAATACGGCGGAATTGGTGTTCGAGGTTGTCGAGGTGCGGTTCGAGTTTGTGCTCGGGGAAGAGGGGCGCGGGGTGGCCGTATTGATGAGCGGGCTGGATTACGAACGGGTGGTTTTGTCTGGAGTGAACATCGGGATCATGGCGGGGTGTCTGGACGAGGTTTTGCCGTATCTGAAGGAACGCAAGCAGTTTGGGCGGCCGATTGGGGACTTTCAGCTGATGCAGGGTAAGATCGCTGACATGTATACGAGCATGAATTCAGCGCGCGCCTATGCCTATGAGGTCGCGAAGGCTTGCGACCGGGGGCAGGTGACGCGGCAGGATGCGGCGGCGTGTGTGCTCTATGCCTCCGAGGAGGGGATGAAGGTGGCCCACCAGGCGGTGCAGGCGATGGGCGGGACGGGATTCATGAATGACAGTGCCGTGTCGCGCATGTTCCGGGATGCAAAACTGATGGAGATCGGTGCGGGGACGAGTGAGATCCGGCGCATGTTGGTCGGGCGTGAATTGATGGGGATGATGTGAAGGGTTTGAGGGGTTGGGGGGGGGGCTCTGCCCCCTTACGCGCCTTACCCGTGGGTAAAGACGCTGACCCCCGAGGTTTTTTTGGCAAGATGAAAGGGGCGGTTGCGCTGTGTTTTTTGGCGGGGTCGGGCTTGGCGGAGGTTCCGATTGGCCTGGCGGCGATTGCGCCGCGGCTTGCGGCCGGCGAGGCGGGAATGGGTGCCCGGGCCTGCATTGGCGACGGGGTGGCGCGATGCAATCGGGCAAGCGTGCCGGTTGGGCAAGGATCGATTTGTGAGCGGGGAGATTGGCGATCTGGGAGGCGCGATTAACGTGACGGGAATTCGGGCCATACATTTCGAGGAAATGCGGAGATCGAGACAATGATGCGCCGGATCGCCTTGCCGTTGGCCGGGTTGTTGGCCGTGGCGGGGGCATTTGGCCTTTGGCTTGGGCTGTCGACGGCGCCGCCGAGCGAGAGTGAGATCATCGAGGCGCAGGCGGCGCGGTATGTGGCGGAGACGGGGGGCGCGCGGTTGGATTGCTTTGCGGTGCCGTCCGGCGTCGACGGCGTTCGGTTGATCGTGATTTGCGAGCCTGAGGGTGGCGCGGTCTGGTATGCGGCGACCGATGACTGGGGGCAGGTGGTCGAGGATGTGGCGGTGCCGGAGGACGGGACATGAGGGTGGCATTGGTTTTGGCGTTTGGACTGGCGGGACCCGCAGCGGGGTTTGAGGCCTGCGTGACGCAAGAGATGCGTGCGTTTGAGGGGCGATTGACGGCGGCGTTGAACGAACAGGCGGCGCCAAATTTCGATTTGGTGCGCGGGCGCGAGGTTGGAGATTGTGGTGCGATCGCGCTGTTGCAATGCGGGGGTGATGTAGAGTGCCGGGAGGTGGTCTTGGCGCAGATTGCGGCACGGGCCGGGCGGTTTGGGCAGGTGCCCGCCCCCGAGGTCGTGGCGGGGCGCAACCCGCCATGGTCGGACGGGCTTTATCCACACCTTTGGGCGTCGGTTTCGGCGGGGTGCGGGCCGTGCGGGTCGGAGGAGGCGCTGGGTCACTTAAGCGATGCGGCGGCCCTGTGGCAGGTGGCGCGGGTCGTGGGCGTGGTTGAGGCGGAGGCGTGGTGATGCGGGTTTGGGCCATAGGTTTGGCGGTCGGTTTGGCGGGTTTGGCGGGGCCGGTGAAGGCGCAAAGCTGGGGCGATGGCGCGCCGGAGGTGCCGCGCTTCAGGGTCTGCGTGCCCGAGCAGATGGCGGCGTTCGAGGCGGATTTGCTGGCGCTGCCGGGCTACGGCGTGACGGACGGGTTGCAGGCAATCAATGTGCATTGGGTGCAGCATTGCGGATATCTTGCGATGGGGATTTGCGAGGTGTCTTCGGATTCGTTGATCTGTCAGCGGCGGCTCAGGGCGGCGTTTGACGCGCGGGCGGAGGCGATGCGGGCGATGTTGCCGGAGCCGTCCGATTTGGAGGACCTGCCGTTGGGGCCGCTTTACGGGAATGTCTGGGCGGTGGCCCATGGGACGAATGCGGGGGACGATTGCGCGGGGGAGACGTATCGGCGGCAATTGTGGTGCGCGTCGTTTCAGTCGGTTCTGAAGTTCGAGGAGGCGGTTTGGGCCTGGCAGGTGGCGAGGCTGGCGGGCGTGATGGGGCCGCTGGATTGGGATGAGATGGGGGCGTTGGAGTGATGAGGGTGCATAATGTAGATTGGGAGATGATTGGTGCGTTTCGCCGGAGGATTGCGGGTTTGCGATGTCCGCGCTGCGGCTCACAGGACGTGCAGGTGCGCATAACGCTTGCTTCCTTTCCGGGTATTTTCTTTGTTGGCTGGCCGTTCGCGCAAGCGGCGTCGGGGCGGGCGGTTGAGTTTGGTGCGTGTGAGGCGTGGTTGGCGAGTTCGGTCAAGGCACGCGTTTGGATTGTGCTGGTTGCCACGAGCTTGGCGGTGATGGCGCTTTACGCAGTCTATCCGCTCTTCGAATTTCAACCCTTTTTCTCATTGGCCGGTTTGGCGCTTGGGTATTTATTCTTTGACCCGTTGGCGGCACGCTTTGGATTAACGTTGGAGGCCCAATGAAACTCAAATCCTCTTTCATTGCAGGCTCAGACGACGCCAAGGCCAACCGGGCGGCGCATTTGGAGGCCTTAGCGACGGTGCGGGAAGCGGCTGAGATGGCGGCGGCCGGTGGGGGCGCGCGGTCGCGGGAGCGGCATGTTTCAAGGGGCAAGATGTTGCCGCGGGAGCGGGTGGCGAATTTGCTTGATCCGGGCTCTCCGTTTTTGGAGGTCGGCGCGACGGCGGGGCATGGGATGTATGATGGGGCGGCGCCGTGCGGGGGTGTCGTGGCCGGTGTGGGCCGGGTCCATGAGCGCGACGTGATGGTCGTTTGCAACGATGCGACAGTAAAGGGGGGGACGTATTATCCGATCACGGTGAAGAAGCATTTGCGGGCGCAGGAGATCGCCGAGGAATGTGGATTGCCCTGTGTATATCTTGTGGATAGTGGTGGCGCTAACCTGCCCAA
>CAZPJO010000342.1:0-3334 GCA_964586895.1 uncultured Roseicyclus sp. | reverse complement strand
GAAATGGATTGTAAAGTCCAAATGGGTGGTTCGGATCAATGGGGAAACATCACCGCCGGCATCGATCTTGGCCGCCTCATGTTGAGCAAACAATTCTTTGGCTTGACCAATCGGCTTTTGACCAATTCATACGGCACCAAGATGGGCAAGACGGCAAGCGGGGCGACCTGGCTCGATGCGGATCTGCTGAGCGCGTATGAATTCTGGCAATTCTGGCGCAATATGCCCGACGCCGATGTGGGCCGTTTCCTCAAGCTTTACACCGAGTTGCCGGTGGACGAATGCGACCGGTTGGGCGCTTTGGAAGGGGCCGAGATCAACGAAGGCAAGATCGTGCTGGCGCGCGAGGTCACGACGCTTTTGCACGGGGCCAAGGCGGCGGCGGGCGCGGAGGCCACCGCGCGCGACGTGTTCGAGCGGGGCGGCGCGGGCGAAGATTTGCCGACGCTTTCCCTGTCGGGGGCCGAGATCGGCGATGGCATCTCCATCGTGCAGCTGATCACGCGCGCGGGCCTTGCGAAATCGGGCAAGGAGGCCAAGCGCCTGATTGCCGAGGGCGGCGCGCGGCTCAACGATGACGCGATCCGTGACACCGGCCTGATGATCGGGGCCAGCGACCTGGACGCGCCGATCAAGCTCAGCGCGGGCAAGAAACGCCACGCTTTGGTGATTTTGGAAAAATGATCGTGCGCCGTTAACCGGATTTTTGCGCTTGGGTCGGAAGCTTGACCCATGTTCGATTTTTCCCCCTGCCCGTCTTACACGGCCCCGCAACCGGTGCGCACCTCGCCCCATGCCCCGCTCCAGCAAAGCGAACTTTGGCTGACGGCGGCGGATCGATTGGGATCGGATGCGCGGCTGGACCGGATCGGGGGCGCGAGCGCGCTGGTGTTGCGCAAGCGCCTGCCGATTATCGGAGAACTGGCGCTTGTGTCCCGCGCGCGGATGAACCTGTCGGCGGACGCGGCCGCGGCCCTGCGCGGTCAATTGGGCACCCGCCATGTCGTGATCAACGCCGAGACCACCGATGATGCCGTATCCCTGGCGCGGGCCGGGTTTCACCGCATCGTGGCGCCGCGCATGATCGCCGAATTGCGCCTTGCCCCCACCCCCGATGCGATGGCGGCGCGGTTGATGCCGAAATGGCGCAACCGCCTGCGCCACGGGCAATCGCAGGGGTTGCAGATCAAGCGTCACCCGATGCCCGCCGACGCCGCGCATTGGTTGCTGCGCGCCGAAGCCCGGCAATCCGCGCGCCTGTGGTATCAGCCGATGCCGCCCGAGGTGATCGCGGCGCTGGTGGCAAGCGCGCCCGGCGCGGGGCAGATCTTCACCGCCTATCATATGGGCCAACGGGTGGCGGCGATGCTGTTTTTGCGCCACGGCCGGGCCGCCACCTATCAGATCGGCTGGATGGAGGCGGAGGGGCGCGCGCGTTCCGCCGGGCCCGCGCTCATGTGGCGCGCGATGGTCGAGTTGCAACAGATGGGCGTCGAGACGATCGATCTTGGCGCGGCCGACCCGGACCGCGCGGCGGGCCTTGCGCGGTTCAAACGCGGCACCGGGGCAGAATTGCGCGCCTTGGGCGGCAGCTGGCTTGATACGGGCCTGATCCCGCGCAAGGGGCGTGCGGCCCGCGCCCGGGGGGTCGCCACCCTGCGCGGCACGCAGCATGGCCACCTTCTGGCCACCGCGACCGCCCCGTTTCACAACGCATGACGCTTTTGGCCCGTTTGCGCAGGCCTACCCCGCGACCGCCCGCAACAGCCGCGCGCGCGCCGGCGGGACGGAGCGGATTTCCAGCCCCGTGAACACATGCAGCGTGCCCAGATCATCGTCGATCACCGCATGATCGCTGACCCAACCGCCCATCAACAGATAGGTCCTGAGCAGCGGCGGCATCTTGGCCTGCGCGGCCTTGAGGTCCGGCTTGCCGGTCAGCCGCCGGGCGAACTGGAACACGCTTGGCGCCTTGACCCGCGGCAACCAGCGCGGCGGCGCGAGGTGGCGGTCGCGCAGCAGGGCAAACGCATCGTGGAATTCGCGCGCCTCCGTGCCGTGAAACGACGCGCAGCCAAACAACATCTCGACCCCTTCCGCATCGACATAGGCCGTCATCGCCCCCCAGGCGACGCGCAGAATATCGGCGTCTTTCCAATCGGGATGGATGCAGAATCGCCCCATCTCGACCATCGGGCCGTCGAAATCGTGCAAGGCGGACAGCTCGTAGAATTGCGCGGAATAGCTGCGCCCGATATCCGCGCCCGAGCGCAGGTGCAGCAATCGGAAACAGCACACAATCGTGCCGCTGCGGTGATCTTCGACCAGCATATGCGCGCAATCGGCATCAAAGGGATCGCGGTCTGTGCCGCCCGCCGCATCGCCGGACGCCCCGCGAAACACCCGCGCGCGCAATGCCTGCACCGCGGCCAGGTCGGCCTCGTCCGCCGCCACCCGCGCCCGGTAACGCCCTTTCCGCAAACTCCGCATCGGCCCGCTCCTGCCTGCGATCATCGCCCGGCGCGCCGCATGCGTGTCACGCGGCGATGCGCCCGGCCCAAAGATGCGCTGCGCAACCCTGACGTGCAAGGGGGCCAGGCACGCGCGCAAACCAGAGGGTCGGCCAAAGCGGCAGACGCCCGATCATCCACCCACGATGTCGCCGATGTTGATGCGGCCAAAATTCGACAGGATCTGCGACAGGAAGCCCACATCGCGCACCGAACTTTCGGTGACACGGCGTGACAATTGCACGATCTGCCCATCCTCAAGCCCGAAACGTTCAATATTGGTGACGCGTCCCGCCTCGCTGAACGAAATGGCGACGATGTCACGCTCGATCACCTGCGGCGCGTTGTAGGTGTAGTTGCGCACACGATATTGCGTGTAAAACCACGCCTCGTCGCGGGTAACGCCGCCGGTGCCGGGGGCGCCGGCCAAGTCGGCCACCTCATCGCGTGACGCGCCAATCGCGATCTCGGACAGCACCTCGGGCGGGGGCACGTAGCCATGGTTGGTGAACGTCGCCGAACAGGCCGCAAGCCCGCCCAACAGCCCAAGCACCAAACAAGCGCGCCGCGCGTTTGAAATCAGAAATTGAAACATCTCGATGATCCTGCCTGAACTGCACGTCGCACCCGGTCGCACCCGTGCGTCACCCCTTCAAAGGGCCGCCCGGGCGCAGGGTCGCGGCGCGGGCCCGCTTGCGACAGGTCCAAAACCGCAATATCGGCTTACCCCAGCGGCTGGCATGGGGCAAGCAACGACCCTGTGTCCGCCAGCGCCTGCCCGCCCCTGCCCGCCCCCGACCGCAACGTCACGCTCACCGCCACCG
>CAZPJO010000341.1:0-3337 GCA_964586895.1 uncultured Roseicyclus sp. | reverse complement strand
CCACCTCGCTTGTCATCGCCACCGGCACGGCCCTGATCAAGACGCTGGTCTCCTTCCTCGCTGCCTACGCGCTCTCGCTCTTCCGCATCCCCTATGCTTCCGCCCTCATGGCGCTCTTGCTGCTGCCGCTGTTCCTGCCCATCGAAAGCCGCCTGATGCCCACGCTGTTCGTCACCGACGCGCTTGGCCTGCTGAACTCCTACACCGGCCTCATCCTGCCGGTCACAGCCACCGGCCTGGGCACCTTGATCCTGCGGGCGCAGTTCAAACAGATGCCGCCCGAGATCCTGGAGGCCGCCCGCCTCGACGGCGCCGGCCCCCTACGCGCGATGTGGGACATCTACCTGCCCCTCAGCGTGCCTGCGATCGCCGCCCTTCTGGCGTTCTTCTTCGTGCTGGGATGGAACCAATACCTCTGGCCGCTGGTGGCCAGCCCTTCCGTGCCCGACCGGGCCACATTGGTCAGCGGGCTTGGCCTGTTGCAGGTCGGCTCACCACAATCGCTGGCCCTGGCCGCAATCGCCCTCCTGCCGCCGCTGCTGGTGTTCGTCGTGGCACAGCGCTGGATCGTGCGCGGCCTCGCGCCGGTGCGCGATTAGGGTAAGCGCCTTTCGGCAAGCGATACGACACGTCCCGGCATCCCGCTTGACGCCTGCCTTCAGAGGCGGGATGGTCCCCCCAAGCAACACTTCACAGATTGCAGGCCATTTCCATGACGGAGCTTCCCGAATATTACTTCCGCATCCGTGAAAACGGCGCGGCTGTCTTTCGGGTGTCCACCGAGAACCGTCAGCGGCGGATCGAAATGGACGAGATCGCCGTCATCAACATCCGCAACGGCAACGTCAAACCCCATGGCGACCATGTCCTGAGCGATGAAGAAAACCGCGTCATCGCCGATTGGATGGCCGAACGGCGCGCCGTCCTCGCGGAACGGGATATCGACGACATCCACCGCGCCGTTGATTACCTCAACCTGACCACCCAATGGGCGCAAAGCCGGGCCAGCGACGAGGACCTCGAAGAGATTACGGACCGCCTGCTACTGGCGATGCATGATCTGCGCAGCGTTCTGGTCCGCAAGAAGGCCGACCGGCTGATGGCGGATGCGAAATCCACCGAAGACGCCGCCGGGTAGTTCATGTTTTACATGAATATCACCGCGCAACCCATTCCAACGAAATGCTTATTGTGAAATCGCCGTGATCCGGTAATCGCTCACGCCCGCGGGCACCTGCATCATCTCCATGCAATTTCCAATGCCGTCGCTTGCCATCCAGATATGGCCTGGATCGGTTGTGTAGGCGGCGGCCTGTCCGGGGTTGAGCGTGGTGACATCCACCACGCCGCCCGCATCGTCGATCCATTGCAGGACCCGGTAGCCATCCGAGGAATTGATGAAATTCACCACCTGCGCCGCCCCCGTCACGCGCGAGGACACGCGGCCGAAATTGTCACACGCCAGGTATCCCGGCTGCGCGTCGATGGGGGCACTGGGCCGCCCCCCGCTTTCGGGGTCAAGCTGCGCCACCTCGGCGCAATCGGCCAGGAACGGTCCGATCGTGTTGGGCCCGTTCCCCGTCAAGGTCAGGCCATTTCCTGTACCGGGTCGCTCGAACCGAACGGTCCGCGCACCTGCAATCACCAGCCACGCCGGGTCGGACACAGAGGTGAAATATTCCACCCCGGCGATGCCGAATTCGGCACCGACCCCCACCACGTTGCCCTGCAACACGACGCTGCGCCCCTCGGGTATGGTCGCGCGCAGATCCACCCGATCCCCGTTCTGCAGGCCCGCGACAACCGCACTGACCTGCAACATCACAAACGGATCAAGCCCGTTGATGACGCATTCGCCCACGATGACCACGTCATCGGATTCCGGGACGGCGTATTGCATGTTGACGATGTTGCCCTGCGGATTGCCCTCATCCACTTGTGTGAAACGGGTCCAGACATGACCCGTGATGTCCGGACCAAGGTCGGGGATCAGCACACCGGCCAGCGCCGTGTCGGGCCCGGGCGGGGATGGGTTGGCCACATTGACCCCGGCCGCACATTGCGTTGCGAATTGCGCGACGTAGTGTTGATTGGCAGTCAGATCGAAGGGGATGTTGAAATCCGTCAGCCCCACAAGCCCATAACGAACCACAGGTGCTGTCGCGAGCATCTGCAACTCGGGGCCGTCGGCGGACACCACGATCTCGGGGCCACCCACCGGGTCATCCTCGGCGTCGAAGATCACGGCCTGCAATGTCACGGCCAGGCCCGCGTCGTCACTCATCTGAAACGCCACCGCATCGCCCGCCGCTGCGGCCCCGGCGAAGGCTTCGAAGCGGATCGCGACCTCGCCCCCGCCCACACATTGCGCCCAGATCAGGCCACGCGGCACCCGGGCGCCCTCGGCCTCGCCCTGCCCGGCGGCGAAGCTGTCGGTTGCCACCAGATCAAGGACCGGCGCGCCACCCGAAAACGGATGATGCGCGTTGAAGACCCAGGTGAACGCCTCCTGCGCCGAAATGGGGGCTGCGGGCATGGCAGCAAGACACAGCGCAACGGGCAAGGCATGGAACGGGCGCATGGGAAAACTCCTTCGCAGGCATGGGCACAGCTTCCGGCGTTGTACGGCCCAAGGCAAGGATTCCCTTAAAGACGGGTGAACCGACTGGTCAGGACCATATCCTTGCGCGGGCCCGAGACCTGCCAAACCTGCGTGAACATGTCGGGCAGATCGAAGGTGTAACTCACCCGGTAGAGATCCGGCGCGCAATGGTGCACCGCTTCGACACCGGGCGCAGGCAACTTGTGAAACGGCCTGCCATCGTCGAAAAACACCTCGACCTCGGCGCCGACCCAACGCCACAGGTAGCGCCGCGTCGCCTGCATCGGCGGGCCGCCCCCATAATGCAGCGTCCCGGCCTCTTCCTGGATCAGGCCATCGGCATCGGCGTGCCAGCTCGCCTCGCCCTCCAGTCGCCCCGTCACCCCCGCGCGCGCATCCGCGATCACGCGGGCCAGCCGCCAACGCCCCTCAAGATCCGCAAGCGCGATCATCCCTGCCCCACCCGGTCGCCGATCAGGCCCCCGAACCCGGCCCTGTCCGGCCCAACGGCCACCCCGATCCACACATGCGACCCCATTATCGCCTGCATCACCTTGTTCCCCCCCGTTGATCCGCCTATCAGACAGCCCAAAGCCGCAGCGAAAGGCAAGCCCATGATCCCCCGCTATTCCCGCCCCGAGATGGTCGCCATCTGGGAGCCCGCCACCAAGTTCCGCATCTGGTACGAGATCGAGGCCCATGCCTGCGACGCCATGGCCGATCTGGGCGTGATCC
>CAZPJO010000340.1:0-3342 GCA_964586895.1 uncultured Roseicyclus sp. | reverse complement strand
GCCATGACGCGCGCGTCATCCCCGTGCTCCTCAAGGATGGACAGCACACCGGCCATATCCTTGGGTCTGTAATAGTCAAATGCCGCTGGAATCATCGGCTCTCCTCCCAAAAAGCGATTGATCTTGCTGCGACAAAATAGAGCACGCGTCAGCACGCCGCGGCTTCAACAAATCAATGAAACACAGGTATTTTGCACGAAATGCGCCCTAGGATGCACGAGTTGCGCCGGACTGAGCGGCCAGGGCCTCTTGTATCGCTTTCAGCTTGGATCGACTGACCGGGGCGGGCGGCAATTCCGCGCTGTTGAACAGGCAGCGACCCTTGTCCTTGGTGCGTTCAAACCGCGAGACATGCTTCGGGTTGACCAGGTAACTGCGATGGGTTTGCAGGAACCCTGCGGGCAGTAACCGTTTCGTCGCTTCGGTCACTGGCCAGACGCAAAAGAGCCGTTCATGGTTTGTATAGACTTGGGTGTAATGGCCATCCGCACGGACAAAGGAGACGTCACTTGGCGCGATGAACACCTTGCTGCCGTCGCGTTCGCACGGGATTTGCAAACGTGGGTTCGGGATGGGCCGCGCCGTGGCGGTCTCAGGCTGTGGATCAGCCGGGGCGACCAGATAAGTCACGCTGACCCACAAACACGCCCCGAAAATCACGAAGCTGAAGAAGATGACGCCAAGCGCCAAGGTCTCATTGCTCATCGACGGGCCAAATTCGGCCCCACCGGGTTCTGCCACGAAATTGGTGCCCGCGATGGCAAGGAAATGCACCGAACATACGGATATCGCAAAGCACAGCGTGCCGAGCATGATGTTGCGGTTGCTGCGTTTGCCATAGGCAATCCAGAAGGCCAGGATGCAAAGCGCGATGGCCACGATGGATGAAAGGCCGACGCCCAAAGGCGAATAGACCGCGCGACACCGCTCCAATCCCGCCATGCCGATGTAGTGCATGACCAGAACACCTACGCCCACGATCCCGCCCGCCATCGTGATCGTCATGGGCGTGCGGTCTGCGAAGTGAAGAAGGATCAATGCAGCCCCGACAATCAAGATCGCCGACAAGGCCGAAACCAGCGTGATCGCCGCGTCATAGTAAAACAAAACCGGCAGTTGCAGACCGAGCATCGCGATAAAATGCATCGCCCAAATGCCGCCTCCGAGCGCGATCGCCGCCAGAGTGATCAGGGCCTTCTTCTGAAACACAGGTTTCGTCGCCAACTCGCGCGTCATGGATAGACCGGTGAAGCCTGCCGCCAATGCGACGATGCAGGCCATAGCGACCAAAAAGAGGTTGTGGTCGACGTTGAGGGTCTCCATGCGATCAATCTGGACAATAAACCTCGGCTTGGCAAATGCGATGCTCGGCGTGGCGGTCAGGCCGTCCGGTCTCAGGATCTGCGACAACGCTCTGATTTAATTGTGGAAAAGTCGCCATTTCTGCTTGGCCGAAGAAATCATCGTGCGCCCAAACCGGGCACTCACCGCTGAGATCACGAGGATCTGATCAAGGCAAATGGCAACAAGCCAACCACCGGTCGGCTGATCGAGACGTGCCGCGCTGCGAAGCTTGTAGTGAAATGGGTGGTTGCTGCACCCTATTGGCACCCTGCCAGACGACATGGCACTATCCCCAAATCAGGCAGCACGCCTATGGCTGCAGCGCCGTCATGACGCCTCTGAGTTCTGCCAGCCCACGCATCCGTCCGATCAACGGATAGCCGGGCATCATCGGGCGATCGAGGTCACTCAGCAGCGCCTGACCGTGATCGGGCCGCATCGGAATTTCTGCGTCTTCTCGGCCCTCTCCACGCCGCCGCGCCTCCTCGTGAAGAAGCGCGCCGATGGTCGCAACCATATCCGTGTCACCGGCCAGATGCTCGGACTCGTGGAAGCTGACGCGGGTGCCATCGGCGGGCCCGGCGCGGAGCGTGTTGCGCAGGTGGACAAACTGAATGCGCGGACCCAACCGCGTGATGAAATCAACAGGGTCGAACCCCTCGGCCACGCCGAGGGAGCCTGTGCAAAACGTGGCACCGCTTGCGGGCAGGTTCACCGCATCAAGCATCGCTGCGTAGTCCTGCGTCGTTGACATCACGCGCGGCAACCCCAGCAACGGAAACGGCGGGTCGTCGGGGTGACAGCACAGGCGCATCCCAAGTTCTTCGGCCAATGGGGCGACCTCTGACAGGAAATCATACAGATTTTGCCGCAGCCTGTCGGGTGAGATGTCGGAGTAAGTGCCAAGTCGTCCGCGCACGTCGTCCAGCGTCCAGCGGTCGTTGGATCCCGGCAGGCCGGCAACGATGTTTGAAGCTAAGGCAGATTTCGCACCATCACTCATCTGTTTGAACCGCGCTGTTGCCGCGTCCTGGATCGCAACGGAATGCTCTTCACCCGCTTCGTTGCGCTGCAAAATGTGCAGATCGAATATGGCGAAGTCGATTAGATCGAAGGCCATGGCGGTGCCCGCGTTGGGCATCCGCGCGGCCAGATCGGTGCGCGTCCAGTCAAGGATCGGCATGAAGTTGTAGCAGATCACCTTGAGACCCGCGGCGGCGAGGTTGCACAGACTGGTCCGCCACGCCTCGATATGCGCGGAGCAATCCCTGCCTTGGGTTTTGATCGCCTCGGACACAGGCAGGCTTTCCACAACATCCCACGTCAGCCCGCTTGGGGCCTCAGGCGTGCCCTCAATCTCGCGTTGGCGTTTCGTGATCTCCTCGGGCGTCCACACGGCGCCGGTTGGCACGTGGTGCAGCGCAGACACGATACCGGCGGCACCGGTCTGACGTATTTCGCCGATGGTGATCTCGTCTGAAGGGCCGAACCAACGCCAAGTCTGCCTCATGTCTGATCCCGCAGGGTCAAAGTGGTCGTGGTATCAAACAGATGCACGGCGTGGGCGGCGAAGCCGAGCGGCACGTTTTCGCCCTCGCGGACGATTGTCTGGCCGGGATTGTGGACCGTCAGACGCGTGCCATCGCCCAACGCGCCATAAAGGTAGCTGTCGGAGCCCAGCTGTTCGACCGCGCGGACTTCCAGGTGAAGGGGGCCGTCGTCTTCAGGTTGCAGTTCATTCGGGCGAATACCGAGCGTCACGGATTGGCCCACTTGCTGTGTGAAGCCCGTGTCCGGCAGGCGCACCTGCTCTCCGGTCTCTAACGTCAGCAGCGTGCGGTCGCTGGCGTCTACCTGGCCCTTGAGGAAGTTCATCTTGGGCGAGCCGATGAACCCCGCCACGAACAGGTTGCGCGGGTTGTTAAACAGCTCCAGCGGTGCGCCGAATTGCTCCAACTCACCCAGGCATGCATCCAGTTCAGTGGTTGGTGGTGGTAC
>CAZPJO010000339.1:0-3353 GCA_964586895.1 uncultured Roseicyclus sp. | reverse complement strand
GACCACGCCTTTGCCCGCAGCCAGCCCGTCGGCCTTGACCACGATCGGCGCGCCTTGCTGGCGGATATAGGCCTTGGCCGGATCGGCTTCGGTGAACCGGGCCCAGGCGGCGGTTGGCGCGCCCGAGGCATCGCAAATCTGCTTGGTAAAGGTTTTGGAGGCTTCAAGCTCGGCCGCGGCCTGGCTCGGGCCGAATGTCAAAAACCCGGCATCCGTCAACCTATCCACAACCCCGGCCGCAAGCGGCGCTTCGGGGCCTACAATAATGAAATCAATGGATTCCTCGGCGCAGAATTCACAAACGACCGCAGGGTCATTTACATCCAGCGCGGCACAATCCGCGATCTGTTCAATCCCCGCATTTCCGGGTGCCACGATCAGGCGGTCACATTTCGGGTTCTGCAAAACCGCCCAAGCCAAGCTGTGTTCACGGCCACCGGAGCCGAGGATAAGGATGTTCACGTCTTTGTCCCCTTGATAGGCTGCGCGCAGGCATAACGAGCGGGACCGGAACGCACAACACGCGAAACCGGGCACCGGTCTCGCGACTGGGGCGATGACATGAATGATTTGATCGACGACGACGCAGGCGAGCAGGGCGGCAACGCGCCCGAGTTCACGGTCAGCGAAATCTCCGGCGCGGTGAAGCGCACGATCGAAGGCGCGTTTTCGCGGGTCCGCGTGCGCGGCGAAGTCGGGCGGCTGTCGCTGCCACGATCGGGGCATATCTACCTTGATCTGAAGGACGACCGCAGCGTTTTGGCCTCGGTCGTTTGGAAGGGCGTGGCCGGACGGCTGGCGCATCGGCCTGAAGAAGGGATGGAGGTCATCGCCACGGGTCGCCTGACGACGTTTCCGGGGCAATCGAAATACCAATTGGTGATCGACGATATCCGGCCTGCGGGTGCGGGCGCGTTGATGGCGATGCTGGAGCAGCGCAAGAAGGCGCTGGCCGCAGAGGGGTTGTTCGACGAGGCGCGCAAGAAGCCGCTGCCGTTTCTGCCCGAGGTGATCGGAGTCGTGACCTCGCCATCGGGGGCGGTGATTCGCGATATCCTGCACCGTTTGCGCGACAGGTTCCCGCGTAAGGTGTTGATCTGGCCCGTCGCGGTGCAGGGCGAGCGGTGCGCGCCCGAGGTGGCGCGCGCGATTCGTGGTTTCAATGCGTTGAGCCCCGGGGGCGCGCTGCCCCGGCCCGACCTTCTGATCGTGGCGCGCGGGGGCGGGTCGTTGGAGGATTTGTGGGGGTTCAATGAAGAGGTGGTCGTGCGGGCCACCGCGGAAAGTCAGATCCCGCTGATCTCTGCCGTGGGGCACGAGACGGACACCACGTTGATCGACTACGCCAGCGATTACCGCGCGCCAACGCCCACGGGGGCTGCGGAAAAGGCGGTGCCGGTACGGTTGGATATGCTGAACTGGGTCCGCCAGCAGGAGGGGATCCTGACCCGTGCGATCACCGGGGGGTTGAGCGCGCGCCGCCAACGCGTGCGCGACGTCGGCCGCGCCTTGCCGCGCCCCGAGGCGCTTCTGGATGCGCCGCGCCAACGCCTCGACCTGGCCGCGTTGCGCCTTGCGCCTGCCCTGAAGGGGCGCACCCAGGATGCGCGCGCGCGACTCGACCGTTTGACGGCCCGGCTTGATCCGGCGCTGGACCGGGCAGTGGCGTCGAAACGATTGGAGCTTGGACGCTCCGCAGGTCGGTTGAGCCCCGCACGGCTTGAGTCGCTTTTGCGCGAAGGCCGCCGGGCGCTGGCCCGCTGGCGCCTCGACCCGCACAGGTTGACTGCGAGGACATCGCAGATGGAGGAGCGGCTGAGCACCGCGTCAGAGCGGTTTGCGCAGGTGGCTGATGCCTCGGTGACGCGGCGGCGCGAGCGGCTCGACGGGTTGGAGCGTTTGCGCATGACATTGGGCTACACGCAGACGCTGGCGCGCGGCTATGCGGTGATCCGGGCGGGCGAGGCGGTGTTGACCGAAAAGGCGCAGGCCGAAGCGCAGGCCGCACTTGAGATCGAGTTCGCGGACGGACGTCTGGGCGTCACGCCAACCGGTGCCACGCCGAAAGCCGCCGCGCGCAAACCCCCGAACAAGGCGGGGCCGGGCGGCGGGCAGGGCAGCCTGTTCTAGCGGCCGCGAATGCGTGGGTCCAAAGCGTCGCGCAGCCCGTCGCCGATATAGTTCACCGACAGCACCGTGAGCGAGATGAAGACGCCGGGCCAGATCACGCGTTCGGGATAAGCGCTGAGCCAATCCGTGCCGTCAAACAGGATCCGGCCCCAAGTCGGGAAATCCGACGGGAAGCCCAGGCCAAGGAACGACAGGGCGCTTTCGGTGATGATCGCGTTGGCGATGCCGAGCGTGGCCGAGACCATGATCGCCGACATAACGTTGGGCAGGATATGGCGCGCGATCATGTTCGACGGTTTGGTGCCGATGGAGCGCGCGGCCAGAACGAATTCGCGTTCCTTGAGCGCCAGCACATCACCGCGCACCACCCGCGCGGTCTGCATCCAAGAGGTCAGCCCGATCACCACGACGATCAGAACGAAAATGCCCCCTTCCGGTCCGAAGGCAGCCCGCAATTGGTCGCGGAACAGCATGATGATCACCAGCAGCAGCGGCAGCAGGGGAATGGCGAGGAACAGATCGGTGAGCCGCATCAGGATGCCATCGAGGCGTTTGAAATAGCCCGCCAGCACGCCGATCATGGTGCCGAAGAACAGCGCCAGCAGCATCGCCGTAAGGCCCACCGCGATGGAGGTTTGCCCGCCGGTCATCAGGCGCGCAAGCATGTCGCGGCCCAATTGGTCGGTGCCAAGCGGGTGGGTCCAGGACACTTTGAGGAACTGGTCGGCGTTGGCGCGGCTGAACTCTTCGGGGCCGGTGAAGCAGGAGGTCATCAGTTGGAACCAGGCCCCCCAGGTCTCGCCGCTGACGTTGAAGCAGGCGAGGATATGGTTGGAATTGCGCGCCCGGATATCGGCAAACTGCGGATCGACGGTCCAGACCAGCGGCCCGATCAGGATGAAGGCCAGCGCGAAGAGGAAGAACCCGAGCCCAAAGAGCGCGCCCTTGTGGGTCTTGAACTGATCCCAGACGTCGAACCATTGGTTGCGCGGCGGGCGCTCCTGGATCATGCGAGAGACGCTTGGCTCGCCTTGGGGGGATGCGGCTTGATCAGTCATAGCGAATCCTCGGGTCGAGCACGCCATAGAGAATATCGGCGATCAGGTTGAAGAGCACGATCAGCACGGCGAAGATGAAACTGACGGTTTGGACAACGGGCACATCGCCCGCCTGGATTGCGACGATCAGCAATTGGCCGATCCCGTTCACCTTGAAGACCTGTT
>CAZPJO010000338.1:0-3353 GCA_964586895.1 uncultured Roseicyclus sp. | reverse complement strand
CGACGATACCTATGTGCAGAACCCCGCCAAGCACCCCCATGAAACGCTGGCCGAGCTGATCCGCGCACGCGGCGGCGCGGGCACCCGCATCGGCGTCGAGCTCGACAATTACTATTATTCCGCCGCCGCCCATCAGACGCTCCTGCAACATCTGCCCGACACGCAATTCATCGACACGACCGGCCTGGTGAACTGGCAACGCGCCGTGAAATCCGAGCCCGAGATCGCCCGCATGCGCAAGGCCGCCAGTATCGTCGAAGCCATGCACAATCGCATCCTAGAACTCGCCGAACCCGGCCTGCCCAAGCATCACCTCGTCGCCGAAATCCTCGCCACCTCCGTCAAGGGCACCAAGGAGGCCTGGGGCGATTACCCCGCCATCGTGCCGCTCACGCCCTCGGGGCTCGACGCGACCGCCCCGCACCTGACCTGGGACAACCGGCCGATGAAAACCGGCGAGGCCACGTTCTTCGAGATCGCCGGCGTCTTCCGCCGCTACCATTGCCCGCAATCGCGCACGCTTTTCCTGGGCTCCATGCCCGCCCATTTCGCCGAGGCCGAAAAAGCCGTGCTGGAGGCCACCCACAAAGCCCTCGAACAGGCCCGCCCCGGCAACACCTGCGAAGACGTCGCCAATGCCTTCAACGCCACCCTCAACCGGCTCGGCTTCGAAAAAGACAGCCGCACAGGCTACGCCATCGGCCTCAGCTACCCGCCCGATTGGGGCGAGCGCACCATGTCCTTCCGGCGCGGCGACACCACCGTGCTGCACCCCGGCATGACCTTCCACTTCATGCCCGCCCTCTGGCTCGACGATGGCGGCATCGAAATCACCGAACCGATCCTGATCACCGACACCGGCCACGAATGCCTCTCGACCCTGCCCCGCAAGGTCTTCGTCAAATGACCGCGCTCACCATCCCCCTCGATACACCAGGCAAACACTACGGCCACATCCGCGTCCCCCATTCCGCCGACGACAGCGCCTGGGGTCACGTCATGGTGCCCGTGTGCATCATCAACGGCACCCGACCCGGCGCGACGGCCCTTGTCACCGGCGGCAACCATGGCGACGAATACGAAGGCCCCATCGCCATCCGCGACCTGATCCGCCACGCCGAACCCGACACCATCCTCGGCCGCCTGATCGCCATCCCCTCGCTCAACCACCCCGCCTTCATGGCCGCGACCCGCAATTCGCCCATCGACGGCGTCAACATGAACCGCGCCTTTCCCGGCAATCCGTCGGGCACCCTGACCCAAAAGATCGCCGCCTTCGTTAACGATACCCTGATCCCCGAAGCCGACCTGATCATCGATTTCCACTCGGGCGGCAAAACGCTCGACTTCCTGCCCATGGCCGTCAGCCACATCCTCGACGACCCCGACCACGATTACCGCTGCGCCACCGCCGCGCGCGCGTTTTCGGCACCCTACACCGCCCGCCTGCGCGAGATCGACGATACCGGCATGCTCGATGGCGCCGCCGAACGCGCGGGCAAGATCTTCGTGACCACGGAACTGGGCGGCGCCGGCACCGCAACCGCCCAAAGCGCCGCAATCGCCACGCGCGGCCTGCGTAACGTGCTGGCCTTCCACGTGATTTACGACTGGCCCGTCGCGGCGGACCTATCCCTTGGCCTCGACCTCTCGGACCCCGACGGCTTTCATATCGCCACCCATGGCGGCCTGTTCGAGCCGCGCGTTTCCCTGGGCCAGCAGGTCGAGGCGCGGCAAGTCCTCGCCCTGATCCACCACCCCGAAGATCTCGCCACCATGCCCAAATCCATCCGGGCCGCGCGCCCGGGCCTTATCGCCGCGCGCCATGTGCCGGGCCTGATCAAGCCCGGTGATTGCGCCTTTGTCATCGGCACGGAAACCGGCCCCGCCGATTTCCCCGACCCGCCAAACGCTTAACCATTTATATCGAATTGTCTGTTTCCAAGCCCGCGCTTGTCCCATGCCGCGCCGCGCGATAGGCCCGGCCAGACGTCGATGAAACCGACCCCGCGGGAGTATCCCGGTCATTTCCCTTCCCAAAGACGGAGGCGGCAAAGACCGACACCCGATGGACCATGAAATTCTTCTCGAAACCGTGCTGACCGCCGTCATGGACAGCACACCCGAACCCCTCACTCTGCTCTCGCGCCTGCGCCGCGACGCCCCCGACGCGCGCCTCACGGCCCTGATCCGCGCGCTCCTCTCCGCCGATCAGGTGATTTCCGAGACCTTCAACGGCTCAAGCCCCGGGCGCGCCGACGCCATCCTCGCCCGCTCCATGGCGCTCACCCTCGCCGAAGCCGCCGACGAGGTCGAGGCCGGGGCCGACACAAACCCGACCGGCCCCCTCCGCTTGAGCGATTTGTCGATCTGACGCCTCGCATGTCGTGGGCGGGGGCGATAGACTCCGCCCATGACTGCCACCGCCCCGGCCAACGCCGCCCCCACCTTCTCCGATGATCAGGCCATGGCCCACGACCGCGTGGCCGAGGTGTTGCGCGATATGGGCGTCGATATCGACGACGATACCCTCACCCCCGCCGCCGAGGGCACGGGCGCGGTGCTCGCCATCACCGGCAAGGCGGGCTCGGGCAAAACCCTCCTGCTGGCCGAAATCGTCAAGGCGCTGCAACGGACTGGCGTTGACCTGATCTCCGGCGATTGGGAGGGCAAGCGCCGCAAGGACCGCCGCACCGTCGCCGTCCTCGCCCCCACCAACAAGGCCGCCTCCGTCCTGCGCGCGCGCGGCGTGCCCGCCACCACGATCCACCGCATCCTCTATACCCCCGTCTATGACCCCGAATTCGAAAAGGTCGCCGAATGGATGGCCGGCCAAGGCGAACGCCCCGAGATCGAGGCGCTGACCGACGCCGCGCTCGACCGCGCCAAGGAGGTCTACGATGCCACCAAATCCGTCCCCGCAGCCCTTGCCTCTGCCGGGTTGCGCGGGTCGGATTTCATCACCGGCTGGAAGCGCCGCGAAGATGCGCTCGACATCGGGCTGGTCGATGAATCCTCCATGCTCGACGACAAGCAATACCAGGATCTCAAGGAAATCTTTCCCACCCTCATCCTGTTCGGCGACCCGGCGCAGCTCGCCCCCGTGGGCCAATCCGGCGAAATGGTCTTCGACAAGTTCAAGGGCCCCAACCTGATGCATCTGGGCCGGGTGCACCGGCAGGATGCCGATAACCCGATCCTTGATCTGGCCCATGCCTTGGGCGACCCGGACCTCGAATTCTCCGATTTCGAGCGCATGATCACCGAAGCCGCCGCAACCGACGACCGGGTGCAGGTCGCAGGCGCCGTGAATTCCGACATGATGGCGCGCTCGCCGGTCCTGGTCTGGCGCA
>CAZPJO010000337.1:0-3372 GCA_964586895.1 uncultured Roseicyclus sp. | reverse complement strand
CCCGAGAACGGCATCGCGTTGCCCGGCTTGATGTCGGCCTTGGTGGACGAGATCACCTTGTCCCCAATCGCCAGACGCTGCGGCGCCAGGATATAGGCCTGCTCACCATCGGTGTATTGCACCAACGCGATGAAAGCGGTCCGGTTCGGGTCATATTCGATCCGAACGACGACGGCTTCGACGTCGACCTTGGTGCGCTTGAAATCTACGATACGGTAAAGGCGCTTGGCCCCACCCCCACGACGACGCGCCGTGATCCGTCCGGTGTTGTTCCGGCCGCCCTTCTTGGTCAAACCCTCGGTGAGAGATTTGACCGGACGTCCTTTCCACAGCTCCGAACGGTCGATCAGTACCAGCCCACGCTGGCCCGGCGTCGTCGGCTTATACGACTTGAGTGCCATGTTAACTGTCTTCCGTTTGCTTGGCGGAGCCACACGAGGTGACCCCTGATGTTAAAGGCCCCCGTAGGTGCCCGTAGAAATGGTCATACAACCAAAAACACAGCCCCGGACGAATCCGGGGCCATGCCGATGCGTGCGTTTAGGGGGTTGGGGGGTGGGGGTCAACACCCACCTGCGCAATGAATGGGAAACGGCGCGTCGAAAACCGATGGTTCAGTGCCAAACCCTCATGATCCCTGTCTCATCGAACCTGCGATCGGACGAGACACAGGAAAGCCCTTGCACCGAAGCTGTCGCGACGATGACCCTGTCGAATGGATCGCGGTTATCCCACTCCAGTTCGGCGGCCCTTTTGCTGATGTCGGCCGTCACGGATAGAATTTCGACATGGCTTTCGCGCGTTGAGGTGATGATTTCCGGGACCAGCGCATCGACATCCGCCCATTTTCCCAATCGCGATTTCTGGACGATTTCATAGATGGAAATCGCGGAAACGAAGACACCACCACTCTTCCTCAATGCGTCGACCGTCGGACGCTTCAGACCGTCGTTTCCAAGCAGGAGCATTGCGAAGGGCCCGGTGTCCAAAAGCAAAGCCGGGGTCATCCGCCCTCCCAAAGGCGCAGGTCCTCATCCGACAACGGCTCTTCGAGCGCGTCCAGAAATTCGTCGCGTGTCTTCGCGTCCAACTTGTTCTTCCAAATCCCGAACACGACCTCGTTCGTCTTGGCCGGCACCAATTCCGCGGCCGGTTTGCCATGCTTGGTGATCACCACACGTTCACCGCGCTCAACCGCCTCAAGCAGCTTTGAAAGGTTCGTTTTCGCTTCATGGACCGAGGCTTGCATCAGGCTTTCCCAAATATGACTAAGTCTTAGCTAAGTCATATTATTCCGAAAATCAAGGATGCCTCTAAAACACCACGCTCATAACCCCCAGCGACACCACCAGAAACAACACCGTCATGATCCCGCCAGACTTCATGAAGTCCGTCACCTTGTAGCCCGCCGGCCCCATGATCAGCGCGTTGACCTGATGCGTGGGGATCAGGAAGCTGTTCGACGTCGATATCGCCACGGTCAGCGCGAAGATCGCCGGGTTTCCGCCCGCCGCCACGGCAATCGACACCGCCAGCGGCACCAACAAAACCGTCGCGCCCACGTTCGACATGATCAGCGTGAACACCGTGGCCAGAACCGCGACCCCCGCCTGCAACGCCCAGATCGGCCAACCGTCCAAAAGCACCAGAATCCAGTTCGCGATCCATTCCGCCGTGCCCGTGCTCTGCACCGCCATGCCCAACGGGATAAGGCTCGCAAGCAAAAACACCGTGCTCCAACTTACCGCGCGATACGCCTCGTCAATCGACAGCACCCGCGTCAGGATCATCCCCACCGCCCCCGTCAGAAGGCACAATGACAAAAGGATGTCCGTGAACAGGATCATCCCCAAGGCCACACAGAAAAACGCCAACGCCCATCCCACCTTGGTCGGGCGCAGCTCTTCCTGCGGGAAATCCGTCGTGACCACCACGAAGTCGCGGTTCTTGGTCAGCCGCGTCAACGCCTCCCATGTCGAATGGAGCACCAACGTGTCGCCTGCGCGGAATGGCACATCGGCGATGGCGGTCGGCGCGTGGTCGTCCGTCTCGACATAGCTCAGCGTTTGCTCGTCGCGGTGAATGGCCAGCATGCTCGCGCCGTAGGTCTTGCGAAACACCAGATCATGCGCGCATTTCCCGATGATGGAAGACCCCGGCGGAATGACCACCTCCGCCACGCCCGATTTCGTCGGCGCGTAATCCTCGGCAAAGACATCAAGGCCCGAATGCATCGTCAGGCCCTGATCCAACACCATCTCGTTGACGTCCCGCCCCCGGCCCAGAACGGCAAGGCGGCACGGCGTGGTGATCGGCGTGTCGATGGTCGGCGCAAACCACCGCTGCCCGCGATAGGCGCTGCCGATGATATAGACATGATATTCCTGCATCAGATCGTCGAAGGTCATCCCCTCGCAAGGGTGGCCGACGGGGATGCTCACCTCGAAGATATCGGCATGCAGCCCATAGATCTTGCGCAGGTAATCACTCAGCGATTGCGCGCTGGTCCCGTCATCCTCGTCCGCCGCGCCGGGCAGGACCCAGCGCCCGAGGATCACGAAATACAAGATCCCCGTCAGGACCAGTGCAATCCCGATCGGCGTCACATCGAACAGCCCGAATTTCTCCATCTGCTGATCCGCCGGAAGGTTTGCGTTGGCATTCGCGATCAGGTCGTTGAGCAGGATCAGGGGCGAAGACCCCACCATCGTCATCGTGCCCCCCAGGATCGCGCAGAACCCCATCGGCATCAGCAACCGGCTCAGCGGCAATTCGGTGCGCACCGAGATCCGGCTGACCACCGGGAGGAACAGCGCCGCCGCGCCCACATTCTGCATGAACGACGATATCACGCCCACCGTGCCCGAGATGATCGGGACGATCCGCGCCTCGGTCCGCCCGCCGTGCTTGAGGATGAAGGCCGCGACCTTCGACATGATCCCCGTCTTGTCGAGGCCTGCGCCGATGATCATCACCGCGATGATCGACACCACCGCGTTCGACTCCAACCCCGAAAACAATTCGGCCGGGTCCGCGATGCTCTCCAATCCCGGCACCTGGCTCAGCAAGCCCAACAACACCAGCACCGACAATGCCGCCAGGTCGATGCGCACGACCTCGGTCACGAAAAGGGTGACGGTCAACGCCAGCAGCCCCAGGACCACCGTCATCTCCAATGTCAGTCCAAACGCGTCCAATCGTGCCTCCCTTGCCCCCCATTAACCCCACATCCGCCCCCGGGCGAAAGGCCCCCCGGCCCGGAATGCGCCGCAACAAAGCGTTTCACCCTGCCGACAACGCAAAAACCCCGCCGCAATCGCGACGGGGTTTTCAGATGTCTTGATGATCGCGCGCGATCAGAGGCCGGTCGAC
>CAZPJO010000336.1:0-3394 GCA_964586895.1 uncultured Roseicyclus sp. | reverse complement strand
TTGTCCGCTAACACTGGCCCGTGGGCCGCCTCGGCTCGCCGCCCATCCACATGATTTCCGGCGTGCCCGATTACGTCGACGGCCAGATGGCAGCCCAAGCCAAGGCCCAAGGTGCGGGCGCAATCAACGAAGACCGCATGTGGCACTACACCGAAGGCCTGCGGAACTACGATCCGATCTGGCCCAACCACGGCATTCGCATCCTGCCCGGCCCCTCGTCGATGTGGCTCGACGCAATGGGCGCGCGGCTGGAGGCCCCATGCCTCCCCGGCCACGACACCACCTCAACCCTCAAACGCATCCTGCAAACCGGGCACGATCATTCCTGGTTCATCCTCACCCAATCCATCATCGAAAAGGAATTCGCGCTCTCGGGGAGCGAACAGAACCCCGACCTCACCTCCGCCAAATGGTCCGCCGTCCTGCGCGAACGCCTCGGCAAAGGGGCCACCGCCGCGGTCGAGGCGTTCAAGGAAAAGGGCGAGGATTTCGTCGTCGCCCCCGATCTCGACACGCTCATCGCCGGCATGAATCGCATCACGCCGCAGGCCCCCCTCGACCCCAGCCACATCCGCGGCCAGATCGAGGCGCGCGATGCCCAACTCACCAACACAGTGTCCAAAGACGCGCAGATCAACGCCATCCGCGCGACCCGCAAATACATCGGCGACCGACTGATCCGCGCCGCAAAACCACACCGCATCCTCGACCCCGCCCACGGCCCCCTGATCGCCGTGCGGCTCAACATCATCACCCGAAAATCCCTTGGCGGCCTGCACACCGACCTGACCGGCCAATGCCTTCGCCCCGACGGCACGCCTATGCCGGGCCTCTTCGCGGCAGGCGAGGTCGCAGGCTTCGGCGGTGGCGGCTACCACGGGAACAACGCGCTGGAAGGCACGTTTCTCGGCGGCTGCATCTTCTCCGGCAAAACCCTGGGCGAGGCGCTCTAATTCCATAATCCCGCCAAACGCCTGCCAAACTGCTTCATATCCTGTGGTCGATGGAAAACCTTTCGCCCATTACCTTCCATGCCCCGCCACTCGACGCTCCACCGCCGGGTGCCGCCCTTGACGGCATCCCCCTTCTCATTCTCGCCGCCGTCGCGCTCTTTCTCCTCGTCCTCGCCGTCCGCGTGTCCCTCAAAGCCCGGCCGAAAATACCGCCATCACCGCTCCAAAGGCCGAAAACCAAATCCAAATGCCGTTGGGCCAGGATCAACACCGCCGCATCCTCAAGCCTCACCAAATGGCACTGCGCCACCTGCGGCGCCGACGGCTTTGCCTCCCCAAAACGGCCCCCGCTTGAGTGCAAAAAACCGCTGCATCCCGCTCCCCTCTGACGCACGCCCGCCCTCTTTGCTTCAAAAATACCTCGGTGGTTTGGAGGCAACGCCTCCAATCGCGGCACCGCCGTAAAACCTCGCCAAAGTCCCATACAAATCCCCCCAAAACCTGCACAACACCTGCACGCAGCTGCAAATCTCCGCGCCTAAGGTCGGCCTAACACTGCACCAACCAAGGACTTTTGCATGCGCTCCCTCGGCACCCGTTTTCTGATCGTGGGCCTCTTGGCCCTTCTGATGTTCATCCCGACATTCTTCGTCTCGCTTGTGGTCGAAGATCGCGACCGCCTCGCACAAGACACCCTGCGCGACATCGGCCAGGAATGGGGCGGGCCGCAGCTTCTGTCCGGCCCGGTGCTCATCCTGCCGGTCCAAGGCACCTTCCAGGTCACTGAAACCTATAATGTCACCGACCCGGCCACCGGCGAAGAGCGCGAGGAAACCCGCCAGGTTCCCCGCATCCGCCGCACCGATCCGATTTACCTTTTGCCCGAAGACTTCACCCTCGACATCACCTCCGAAACCGAAATCCGCTCCCGCGGCCTGTTTGATGTGCCGGTGTTCCAAGCGCTCGCCGCGATGGGCCTGACATACGACCTCGATCGCGCACCGTCGCTGATCCGTTCGAATGAAACCATCCTGTGGTCCGAGGCCACGCTCCGCCTCACGATGTCCGAAAACCGGGCCTTGCGGGGCGATGCGCTGCTTATGGCCGGGGAAACACCCATCGCTCTCGAACCCCGCGCGGATGGCACCGCTGGCGTCACCGCTGCACTTGGGGACCCGCGCGGGCACGACGGCTATTCCCTGACCCTTGGGTTCAACGGGGCCGAGACCCTGCGCGCCACCCCGATGGGCCGCCAATCGAGCGTGACCCTCACCTCTGACTGGCCCCACCCCAGCTTCACCGGCGCGTTTCTGCCCACCACACGCGAGATCACGGACGACGGCTTCACCGCGTCATGGACCATCCCGCATCTCGCCCGCCCGATGCCGCAGGCCTCTCGCGTGGACCATGACCAAGCCGCCCGCGCCCATTCGGCCTTCGGCGTGCAATATTTCCAGCCCAACAACTTCTACCAAAAGGCTTACCGCGCCTCGCGTTACGGCATCCTGTTCATCGCGCTGACCTTTCTGACGGTGCTGCTGATCGAAGGGGCCACCAAACGCCCCACCCATCCGGTGCAATACATCCTGATTGGCCTCGCCCAATCGACCTTCATCCTTCTGATGGTCTCCTACGCCGAACAGATCGGCTTCGGCGCCGCCTATCTGCTGTCTGCGGGCGCAACCACTGCGCTGCTGACATTGTTCGGCGCGGTCGGCCTGAAACTTGGCCTGCGCACATTGATCCTCGCGGTCATGCTTGGCGTCACTTATGCGGTCCTATACCTGATCCTGCAATCGGCCGACTACGCCCTTCTCGCAGGCTCCACACTGGCCTTCTTTGCGCTGGCCCTCACCATGTACATGACCCGGAACGAAGACTGGTACGGCCCACCGCGTGATCCGTCGAAAACCATCTTCGGCACCCCGCGCCAGCGTGCTCCACACCAGAAGACGCCCACACAAATGGCCCCACAGGTGCCGCCCGAAACTCCCTCGCAGGCTTAACGCCCTCGGCGGCAGGCCCGTGTGCACCCCGTCTTCTGCACTGACCCCGAGGTTTCTATCCAACCTCGGGGCCTTTTTCGATCTTTCGCATCTTGGCGCGAACCCCGTAGGGTGGCCGCAATCCCTAGCACCGCCGGTGCGCTCCGCGTGCCCTGACCCGAAGGCCGAAGATGCCCAACCGCTATCCGAAACAAACGCCGCCGCCCGCCGACGCCGAAGCCCGCCGCGCCATCAAACCCGTTGTCTGCTATCCGCCCGAAACCCTGCCTACGCCGCAAAACCTTGGCCCCGCAACGCCAATCGGCCCCATCGCCACCGCGACCGCCGCCCCGCGCGAAGCCGCCACCTTCCGCGCCCGCGCCGGCCAGACGATCCGCATCACATCCGTCGATGGCCCGCAGGGCGGCGATCTGAACCTGTGGAACGCCCACGACC
>CAZPJO010000335.1:0-3400 GCA_964586895.1 uncultured Roseicyclus sp. | reverse complement strand
GCGAGGATTTCGTTGGTGCGCGCTTGCCCGGTGCTCAGCAGATGCGCGATCCGCGCCGTGAGCGCGCGCGTTTTGCCGGTGCCCGCACCCGCCAGCATCAGGACAGGACCGTCGAGTTGTTCGACCGCGTCACGCTGCGCGGGGTTCAACCCATCCATATAGGGCATCGGCCGCGCCGCCATGGCGCGGGCTGCAAGCGAGGCGCCGGCGGCGGCCTCGAAGGCGTCGGAATCGTCAAAACTGCTCATGGTTCAGAGGATAGAACGCGCGGTCCGGGTTTTAAAGGTTTGTTCGCAGATTGTTCTACAGCGCCGATTGAGAATGCGGACTGGGGCGCTGCCCCAGACCCCGAGGTTTTTTCGGCAAGATGAAAGGGCGCCCGCGCCATTTGAGACAAATTCGATTGAGTTGCAGGGGTTTGGCGGTATTCAGGCACCATGGATCTGCATTCGAAATATCCGGCTCTGGTCGATCTCAAGGCGCGGGCGCGCAGGCGCATTCCGCATTTCGTGTGGGAATATCTCGACAGCGCCACCGGGCAGGAAGCGACGGCCCGGCGCAATCGTGAGGCGCTTGACGCCGTCTTGATGCGGCCGGCGGCCTTGCAGGGTGAGGTCGCGCCATCGCTGGCGACCCGGTTTTTGGGGCGTGATTATCCGGCACCGTTCGGCATTGCGCCGGTTGGGATGTCGGGCCTGATCTGGCCGGGGGCGGAGCAGATTTTGGCAGGCCATGCCGCGCGCGCAGGCATTCCCTACGCCCTGTCGACGGTGGCGACGGTCGTGCCCGAAACCATTGGCCCGATTGTGGGCGATCAGGGTTGGTTTCAGATGTATCCGCCCAAGGCGGCGGAGGTGCGCGATGACATGTTGGCGCGCGCCCGGGCTGCGGGGTTTCATACGCTGGTTCTGACCGTGGACGTGCCTGCGGCCTCGCGCAGGGAACGGCAGACGCGCGGCGGATTGGTGCAGCCCCCGCGTTTGACGCCGCGTTTGATGGCGCAAGTCGCGCGTTGCCCGACCTGGGCGCTTGGGATCCGTCGGGGCGGCATGCCGAGGATGCGCCTGATGGACAGTTACGCCAAGGATTTGCTGGAAAAGGGCCCCCTGCCGTCGACCGCGCATGTCGGCTATCTGCTGCGCGCGGCGCCCGATTGGGATTACGTCGCCGCATTGCGCGAACGGTGGGAGGGCGCGCTGATCCTCAAGGGTGTGACGGAACCAGAGGTGGCCGCACGCGCCGGAACCGAGGGCGTCGATGCGATTTGGGTCTCGAACCACGCAGGGCGACAGTTCGACGGCGCGCCGGGCGCGGCCCTCGGCCTGCCTGCGATACGTGCGGCGACCGAGCTGCCGCTGATCTTCGATAGTGGGGTCGAGGGGGGCCTTGACGTGATCCGGGCCATCGCACTCGGCGCGGATTTTGTGATGATGGGTCGGGCGTGGCACTATGCGCTTGGCGCACTGGGGCACGATGGGCCGGCGCATTGGCACGATATTCTGATGAAGGACATCGAAAGCAACATGGCGCAGATCGGCGCCAAGACCTTGGCCGATTTGCCTGCGCGCTTGTGGCGTGAGACGGGCTAGACCATTGATACTGTGCATAATTGAGAAAAGGATATGATGATAATGCGTATTCTTTTGTTCTATCCGTCGCCGTGTCGTTTGTCGCACCGGCGGCCGCACAAGGGAGCCTGACACCGCTGAACGAAGCGCGCGCGTCGTATGGTGACATGATGGAGACCTATGGATGCGAGATGACGGCGCATGGGATTTCATCTGCGATGGCAGCCGCATTTGCGATATTCAACGATGGGTTGATCGAACAGACTGGCTTCAATCAAGTGCAATATACCGGGCCGGATTGCTGGTGCCCGCCGCCGCTCGCGTTACAATATGTTAACCAAATTCCTAACAGGGGGTTAACAATGGATCGCGATGTTCTTACATTGTTCGCATGACCGAAGCCGACGCCATCTTGATTCTATGCGCCCTGTTTGGGGGTGAAACCGAACAACGTTTGCCCTACGAACTTGATGCCGTGGCATCCCACGTGCGGGTAGATTGTGTCACCGACACCCATGCAATCGAGGTCGGCCTTGATCAGACGCGTGGCGCCTACGACAGCCTGCATCAGGCGACGTTCAATGCGTTGGAGGCCGGATTGTTGCCGATGGTGATCCTGATCGACACCGACGGCGTCGAGAGCCAGTACGAATATCAGATCGAGACGGTCAGTCGCCACCATGGCGTGGCCTATGAGGTGATTGACGAAGATTACCTGATCCGGTGGCAGATGACGCAGCCATTCCGCCTACGCACGGCGCAGCCCTGACATCCCGACCAGGGTTCCGACCGATGGGCCGCCCAACGCGACGCGCCTGCCTAACCCGCAGCCGCCCGTGGCAATTGGCGTAGCGTGGCCAAAAACTTGCGCAAATGGTTGCGCACCTCGGGGTCGCGCCCGCGAGCCTGACTGTCGGGGCGCAAAAGATCCTGCAGGGCCACCGTTGTCGGGGTTGGCTGTGGCTGATCCTGCGGGAGTTCATAACCCATCCGCCAGCCTTGAAACGAGCGCGCTTCGATCGGGCCATGTTCGGCGAGGCGCAGATCCATGTGACGTTCGTCCTTGGTGATCGACTCCATCACTTGCAACAACGCCTCATCATCGCCTTCGAGAACCTGGAAAAACCGTCCCTCGTGGTACAACAACAATCCGGTCAGGTTCAGGGCCGCGTTGTTGCGGCGGCAGACATGTGTCAACGCCTCGATGCCCTGTTCCGTGAAGTACCGGGTGGCGCGACTGCTATAGATAATGCGATGCAAGGCGCAAAGCTCCTTCGCTTCGGGGTGGCTCCGGGATCTTGCATATCGGTAGATCGTTACAAATTCGTTTCGAATTCCGGAATATGCCGCGCCCGCGAAGGGTTTGCTTGCCCTTCCGCCACCTGCCCCTTACACGTTTTGCTGCACCTGCGAAGGGATTGTCTTTGCCGTCCTACCGCTTCGCTACTTGAGGGCATGCTCATGTCCTACCGCTTCGCTACTTGAGGACCCGCACCCATGGCTGAATTCCAGAAAATCCTTATCGCGAACCGGGGCGAAATCGCCATCCGCGTAATGCGCGCCGCCAATGAACTGGGCAAGCGAACGGTCGCCGTCTATGCCGAGGAAGACAAGCTTAGCCTGCATCGCTTCAAGGCGGATGAGGCCTACAAGATCGGCGAAGGCCTGGGCCCCGTCGCCGCCTACCTCTCCATCGAAGAAATCATCCGCGTCGCCAAGCAATGCGGGGCCGATGCGATCCACCCGGGCTATGGCTTTCTGTCGGAAAATCCCGATTTCGTGGACGCCTGCGCCGCCAATGACATCACCTTCATCGGCCCCAAGGCCGAAAC
>CAZPJO010000334.1:0-3419 GCA_964586895.1 uncultured Roseicyclus sp. | reverse complement strand
GCATTCCGCCGGACCTCGCGCAGGACATCTTTGAACCCTTCGTGTCGGGCCGCGAAAACGGCACCGGCCTTGGCCTGGCGCTGATCTCGAAGATCGTGTCGGACCATGACGGGCTGATCAGCGTCGATTCGGTGCCGGGCCGCACCGCGTTTCGCATCTCCCTGCCCACCGCGCCGAAAGGAGAGATCGCATGATCCGACCTCCCCTGCGTGTCGCGCACACGGGCGCAATCATTCGAAAAACTCCGCTTGGTCGCGCGTGTCTGCGCCCCAACGGGCATATCTTGAAAGGCATCTGAACCATGGACGGCACCGTTCTCGTCGCGGACGACGACCGCACCATTCGCACCGTTCTGACCCAGGCCCTGACTCGGGCCGGGTGCAAGGTGCACGCAACCTCCTCGCTGATGACGCTGATGCGCTGGGTGGAAGAGGGGAAGGGCGATCTGGTGATCTCCGATGTCATCATGCCCGATGGCAACGGTTTGGAAACATTGCCGAAAATCAATGCCGAGCGGCCCGGCCTTCCGGTCATCATCATCTCGGCGCAGAACACGATCATGACGGCGATCCAGGCGACCGAGAAAGAGGCGTTCGATTACCTGCCCAAGCCCTTCGACTTACCGGACCTGATGAAACGTGCCGCCCGTGCGCTGGAACAAAAGCGCCGCCTCAACACCAGCCCCAAACCCTCGACCGAGCCGATCCCGGCCAGCGGCGAAGACCTGCCCCTTGTCGGGCGGACGCCGGTGATGCAATCGCTCTACCGGCTTGTGGCGCGGGTGATGAACACGGATCTGACTGTCCTGATCACAGGCGAATCGGGAACCGGGAAATCCCTGATCGCGCGCGCCATTCACGACTTTTCCGATCGGCGCAGCCTGCCGTTTGTCGTGGCCTCCGCGCCGGATCTGGACGGGATCGACGGGCCGGGTGCCATTCTTTCGCGCGCCAAGGGCGGCTCGATCCTCTTTGATGAGGTGGGTGATCTATCTGAGGAGGCGCAGGCCAAGATCGTGCGCATGCTCGACGCGATGTCGGATGGCGGCCCGCGCATCATGGCGACCTCGCAAAAGGACCTGATGGAGAAGATGGAGGCCGGGGCCTTCCGGCAGGACCTGTTCTATCGTCTGGGTGGGGTCGGCATTGCCGTGCCGTCCCTGCGCGAACGCGTTGATGATATCCCGTTGCTTGCAAACCATTTTCTGGCGCGTTCCGAGCGTGATGGCACATCGACCCGGCGCTTTTCCGATGCGGCGATGGACCTGATCCGGGCCTATTCCTGGCCCGGAAATGCGCGCCAGTTGGAAAATTCCATCCGTCGCCTGACCGTGACCGCCGCCAGCGAAGAGATCACCTTGGCCGAGGTTGAATCCGTTCTTGGCAGTCAGCCCGCGATCGAGCCCCTGATCTCGGGCGGAGGCGAGGGCGACAAGCTTTCATCGAGCATTGCCAAGCACTTGCGGCGTTACTTTGATCTGCATGGTGGAGTGTTGCCCGCGCCCGGCCTTTACACCCGTATCCTGCGCGAAGTTGAGCTTCCGCTGATCGAAATTGCCCTTGATGCGACCGGCGGCAATCAGGCCAAATGTGCCGACCTTCTTGGCATCAACCGCAATACCTTGAGAAAAAAGATCACCGACCTCGATATTCGGGTTACGCGGCGTCGCAAATTGATGTAATCTCGCAACAGTCGCGTGGCATAAGGGGAACAGGCACCCCTACGTCACCGGGCCTGTCAGCCCGATCAAGCGGCGGATTTGGGGGATACGAGTGGTCGACGAGCCGGCCCGCGGAATGGGCGACACGCAACCCTTTCTAGAACGCGTCGCAGGATTGCGGCGTAATCGTCGGGTGCGCTCGGCGGGCACGATCGGGTTGATCGTCGTGGCCCCGATCCTGGCGCTGGCGACGTTTCTCGCGTTCCGCCCGCTTGGCGATGTCACGGGCACAACGGCGCGCACGTTCATCCTTCTGGCGGATTTCGTTTATATCCTTGTGATCGCGACGCTGGTGCTGCGCGAGCTGGCACGCATTGTGGCCTCTCGCCGCGCCGAATCCGCCGGATCGCGCCTGCACCTGCGCCTGACCACGATTTTCGGGGCTGTGGCGCTTGTGCCCACGGTTGTCGTGGCGATCCTTGCGGTGTTGAGCGTGAACATGGGGCTTGAGGGCTGGTTTTCCGACCGCGTCTCGACCGCGCTTGGCAATTCCGTCGATGCCGCCGTCGCCTATCAACAGGAACACCGTGACGATCTCGAACAGGACGCGCGCTCGTTGGGGGCGTTCCTCAACCTCAACCGCAGGGCCGTACCGTTCCTGAGCGACGGTGATCTGCGCCAAATCCTAAGCCAGGGGCAGCAGCAGATTCAGCGTGGCCTGCGCGAAGCCTTCGTGATCGACGGCGGTGGAGAGATCCGCGCGCGCGGCGAACGCTCCTACCAGTTCGATTTTGACCGCCCGAGCGATGAAGACCTCGCCGCCGCCGTCGATGGGGACGTAATCCTGTCCGAGGACCGCGACCAGAACGAATTCCGCGCGCTCTACCGCCTCACCGCTTTTCCCGACCGCTACCTCTACATCAGCCGCGAGGTCGACGGGCAGATCATCGCCCTTCTCGACGAAACCGAGCAAACCGTCTTGCTCTACCGTCAGGTCGAAGAGGATCGTGGCCGGCTCTTGTTTGATTTCGCGCTGCTCTATCTTGGGTTTGCGACCCTGATGATCCTGGCCGCAATCTGGGCGGGCCTGAGTTTCGGGGAACGCCTTTCGCGCCCGGTGGGCCGTCTGGCCGGGGCCGCGCAGCGTGTGGGGCAGGGCGATCTTGACGTGCGGGTTCCCGAAGAAACCTCTGACGATGAAATCGCGATGCTGGGGCGGCTGTTCAACCAGATGACGCTGCAATTGAAAGGGCAGCGCGACACGTTGATCGAACAAAACGCCTCGACCGAGGAACGCCGCCGCCTGTTCGATTCCGTGCTGTCTTCGGTGACCGCGGGCGTCATCGGGTTGGAGGAATCGGGCCGTGTCGATTTCATGAACCGATCCGCCATTCGCCTGTTGTCCATGGTCGAACAACGCGACAGCGGGCTGACCCTGCAGGCGGCGGTGCCGGAATTCGCGGACCTTTTCGAAAAGCTCAAGGCCACCCCGGCCGAGGCGGTTCAGGAAGAGATCAAGCTGACCCGGGGCAGCAAGCAGGAAAGCCTTCTGGTGCGCATGGCGACGCGGCGGAACCTCGATGATGAATTGGAAGGCTACGTGGTGGCCTTTGACGACGTCACGCAATTGGTCAGCGCGCAACGCATGGCGGCCTGGGGCGATGTGGCCCGGCGCATCGCCCACGAGATCAAGAACCCACTGACCCCGATCCAGTTGAGCGCAGAGCGCATAAATCGCAAGTTTTCCAAGGTCTTGGAG
>CAZPJO010000333.1:0-3425 GCA_964586895.1 uncultured Roseicyclus sp. | reverse complement strand
ATGTGCGCTCGATCATTGAAAAGCCCGAGGTTCCACCGTCGTCCTACGCGGTCACGGGGCTCTATTTCCTCGACGGCACCGCGCCCGATAGGGCGGCTACGGTCCAACCTTCTCCCCGTGGCGAATTGGAAATCACCAGCCTTCTGGAAACCTACCTCGGCGACGGCACCCTGACCGTCGAGCGTATGGGCCGTGGCTATGCCTGGCTGGATACCGGCACCCACGAAAGCCTGCTGGATGCCGGCAATTTCGTGCGGACCCTGACCCAGCGGCAAGGCCTTCAGGTCGGCTCGCCCGATGAAATCGCGTTCGAATTGGGCTGGATCGATGCCGATGGCCTTGCTGCGCGCGCCGAGCGGTTCAAAAAGACCGACTATGGTCGCTACCTCGCCTCTCTCATGAAAGACTGACCGCGTTTGATCCGCCGCCTCCATGCCCTTTTCCTGCGCTATGCCGCCGTGCATCAAGGCCGGTTGCGTAGCGTCCCACTGGGCCCGATCTGGAGGCGTCACGGACAGGTGGAACGGGTCGTGCGCCGGGGCGAGCGGGTTGAGATCTCCGGTTGGGCGAACGCGCGGCAGGTGCACCTGCATTGGGCGGGCGGTACCGCCAAGGCGACACCCGACATCCCCCGCCCCGACGTGACAGCGCGTCGCGGTGGCCCTGCGGATCAGGGGTTCGCGTTTTCCATCCCGGCCACCGCCCGCGGCATCGTGCTCGATCTTGTGCGAACCGATGGCGCCGTTCATTCGGCCGCCATTCCGCATCCCTCCGATCCGGTCGGCGGTCCGGGCCAACGGCGCCTTCGCCGTGCCTTCCTGCGCGATCTTTGCCGCGCCGTGCCCGCGTTCGTGCGCTACGCCCGTGACCCCTCTGACCGCGCAAAGGGCGACATCAAACGTGCCCTCGGGTTGGAATTGGCGACCCGTGGTGCCGATCTCGAACCCGCTTGGCTGTTGGAAGAGCCAAGCATCGAACGCCTTTCGGAGACCGATGACGTCACGATCCTTCTTCCGGTCTACAACGCTTTCGACCTCCTGCAGGAGTGCCTGGCACGCGTGGAACAAAACACCGACGTGAACTGGCATCTGATCGCTGTGGAAGATGCCTCGACCGATCCCGCCGTTCGCCCATGGTTAACCAATTGGTCAAACGCCCGCGCAGGCCGCGTGACGCTTCTGTGCCAGGAAGCCAACCAAGGCTTCGTCGCAGCGGTCAACAAAGGTCTGGATCATATACGCCAACGCGCCGGAACCGGCCCGGTCATTCTGCTGAATTCCGATGCCATGGTGCCGCCCAACTGGGTCAGCCGTCTGTGCGCGCCGCTCTCCGATCCGGCGGTCGCCTCTGTCACGCCGATGTCCAATGCGGCTGAGATCCTGTCCGTGCCATGTGTCGGGCCTGGCATCGCGCTGGCCGATGGCGAGGCTGCGCAAATCGACAGTATCGCTCAGGGTTTTGGCGCTGTCCCACTGCCGGAATTGCCAACGGGTGTTGGGTTCTGCATGGCCCTGTCGCGGCATTGGCTCGACCGCGTGCCGCTGCTTGATCCCGCCTTCGGGCGCGGCTACGGCGAAGAGGTCGACTGGTGCCAGAAGACCCGCGCACTCGGCGCACGCCACCTGGCTCAACCGGGCCTTTTCGTGTAACATGTCGGCGGGCAAAGCTTCGGCTCTGACGAAAAACGCGACCGTATCCGGGCCGCAGGCGCGCTGATTTCGCGCCGCTATCCCCGCTACGATGCCGAGGTTCAACGCTTCATCGCCAATGATGCGCTCGCCACGCCCCGGCTGGCGCTTGCGGTGGCCCTCGCCGCCTCCCGTAACCCAAGGTTGCCGGTGTTTTTGGCACATTCCCTCGGCGGCGGGGCCGAGGACGCGCTGCAGGCCGAAATGGCGGATCACACGGCGGGCATTGTGCTGCGCGTCGGCGGCCTGCGCCGTTGGATGATGGAGGTGCATCTTGCGGGCCAGGTCGTGGCCGGACGCACCGATGATCTTGATCTCGTGCGTCGCCTGCTGGCCCCGGCTGAAGCGCTCGACCTGATCTATTCCTGCGGTGTGGGGGATTCCGATCCGGTCACTTTGCCCGCCGCCCTCCTGTCCCTTCGACGCCCTGACCGGTCCGACAGGATGATGATGCGGCTGCATGATTACTTTCCGCTTTCGCCGTCCTATACGCTCATGGGGCGCGACGGGTTTGACGGTGTGCCCGGGCCCGGCACATCGGATCCCTGCCACATCATTCGCCGTCCCGATGGTACCCATCTGACGCTTGAAGATTGGCGCGTGGCCTGGGGCGCATTGGTCGCGGCCTGCGATGAGATCACCGGTTTCTCCAAGGCATCCGCCCTCTTGTTTTCGCAGGCGTTTGAAGGGGCCCATGTCACGATCCGCCCGCATCTCCGCCCCGTTCCGGTCCGCCGGTTGGACCATCAGGCCGGTCGCCGGATTGGCATCCTAGGCAATCTCAATATTCAGAAAGGCGCGCTCCTGATCCGCGACCTTGCGATGGCCCACCCGCGCCAGACGTTCGTTGTGATCGGGCATGTCGATGCCTCGATCCCACTGCCACGTAACGTGGTCATCCATGGCGGCTATGATCGCGACGAGATCACCGAATTGACCGCACTATACGGCATTCGGGCCTGGCTCATGCCTGCTGTCTGGCCTGAAACCTTTTCCTTCGCCACGCGTGAGGCGTTGGCCACCGGGCTGCCTGTTGCGGGCTTCTCCCTCGGCGCGCAGGGCGAGGCACTGCGCGAGGCCGCAAACGGCATCATCGTCCCGCTCGAACCGAAATCAGGCGCCGCAGAACGCCTGTTCTCTACGGTCGATCCCGCACGATCGCAGCAGGTCGCCGCGGAATAAATCGCCGCTCACTGCAGCCGCTGTTCCGATGTCGCGTCAAAGAAATAGGCGTCCTCGGCGTCGAACCTTAGCCCGATCTGTGACCCGGGTTTCGGGGCAACCTGATCATGCGCCTCGACCACGATCCGGGCTCCATCCGGCGCGGTCACGTAGTGATAACTGATCCCGCCAAGCTGCTCCGACAGATCAACGATATGCGTGTCGCCTTCCCCAAGGGCCACCTTGTTCGGGCGCAGGCCAACCGTCACGGGACCGTCTGCAACCAGGCTCTCGGGCGCGCGCATCGCGGCCCCGCCAAGTGCCGTCACCGTTACCGTGCCGCCCGCGTTCACGCCGTCGAAGAAGTTCATTGCCGGACTGCCGATGAAGCCCGCAACGAATTTATTGTCCGGATCGTTATACAGATGCAGCGGCGCGCCGACCTGCTCGATATGGCCCGCGCGCAGCACAACGATCTTGTCGGCCAGCGTCATCGCCTCAACCTGATCATGGGTCACATAGATCATCGTGGCCCCGATTTCCTTGTGCAGACGCGCGATCTCCACCCGCATTTCG
>CAZPJO010000332.1:0-3469 GCA_964586895.1 uncultured Roseicyclus sp. | reverse complement strand
GGGCCGCGTCTACGTCATCAACAAGACGCAGCGCCGGTTCAAAGCCCGCCAGGGCTGAGCCATCTGAGCGATCGACACGATCCGATCAAAAAGGCCGCCCTTCCGGGGCGGCTTTTTTCATGGCGGATACGTGATGTGATCGAAAATCCGCCTACGGATTTCACGCCGTAGCGGGACCGCGCCCCGATGGAGTAGACTGGGTGCAGATTTCAAATGCGAAAGGCCATTTCCATGCCCCTGCGCCCGATTATGACCGCGCTTCTCGTTGCCCTGAGCACCCTGATCACCCTGCCTGCGGCCGCCCAATCCGACGGCGATGCGCCGGCCTGCACGCCTGATGCCGATGGCAATGTTCCGGCGGGCTGCCCGGCGGGCGTGGCGCTTGACCCCTAGGGCCTAGCGGCCTTCGCGGCGCAGCAATTCGCGCAAGGTATAGCGTTGCGCAATCGGCCCCGCATCGCCCGGAATGAACGCCGGATCCTGCCCCATGCAGCCCAGACCGCAGACCTGCGTGGCGACCTGAGCGCGCCAGTCGATATACCACAACCGCCCCCCCGGCGTGGCAACATAACCGTTCACCTGCTCGGCGATATCACCATACATGTCGTCGCTTGACGGAACCTCGCTATCGGCGGCGCGGTCAAAGGCGGCGTGGGTGTGGAAGCTGGCCACGATCTCGACAAAGCGGCTTTCGTCCCCCCGGCTCAGACAGCTCCAGGTGTCGCCGCGCGTGACCTCCGTCACGGCCAGCCGCCCGTCCGGCAAGCGCCCGACATAGCCGCAATATTCCAGGTTTTCGGCAAAGCTGCGCGGTTGCAATTGGATCAACGCCTGCCGGGCCGCCGACATCTCGGCCCTGTTTTGCGCCGTTGCGGGCGCAGGCAGGACTGCGGACCACATCAGGACCGCGCACAGAAACGCATATCTCACCGGTTGATAATCCCGTCGATCTGAAGGATGCCGCCGACCGTTTCGGCCAGCAGGCGCACCACCGTAGGCTCGTTCAAATAACCCGTGACGTCCAGCCCGCGCTCGCGTTGATAGCGGCGGATCGCGCGGCGGGTGTTTTCGTCAAACCGCCCGTCGATCCGCCCCGGCTCCAGGCCCAGCGCGGTCAGGCGCTGTTCGATCAACGACCGCGTGACCGGCGGAATGCTCAGCGCATCTTCCTGCGCCTGAAGCTGCGTGATCTGCGCGTCGCTTGGCACGGCATTGCCGAGGATCTGGTTGATCCGCGCGCGCGCTTGGTCGTGGAACGCGCCGTCTGGGTTGGCGTCGATGTAATTTCGGTAGGCCTGCTCGGTATCATTGCCCCGCGCGATGTCCCATGCGGCGCGGTCGCGGGCTTCGGCCTCGGTCCGGACGCGGGCCTGTTCGGCGTCAAGGATGCCTTGCGCGGTGTCGGCATGCAGGCCATCGGGAAAGCGTTCAAGGTAATCGCGCACGCCGTCGATGCGCGCACCCTGCCCGGTCACCTGCCAATAGGCCTGATCGGCGCGGCGACGCTCTTCGGCGGCGATGCGGGCCTCTTCCTCCAATTCCGCGGTGCGCACGGCGGCCTGATCGCCCAGCGTGTTGATCTGGCCCGCGTCAAGAAAACCGCTCACCGGCAACGCATTGTCACCCTGCCAGGTGCGGATCGCCGTGCGGGTGCCGGGGCCGAAAATCCCGTCGATGCCACGGGTGTCGTAATCCAGGATCGAAAGGCTGCGCTGGATCTGCTGGCGTTGATCGCGGCTGAGGTCCAGCGCGTCTTCGGCAGCGCGGGCCAGGTCGGTCGGATCGCTCGGCTCGGCCTCCAGCGCGTCGATGCGTGCGCGCGCCTCGGCCACGAACGCGCCGCCCGGATAGCGGTCCACATAGGCGCGATAGGCGCCGGTGGTATCAAGCTCGACCGCCGCATCCCACAGGGCGGTTTCCTCAGCGGTGGGGGCCTGTGCGGACGGCTCCGGTTGCGGCTCCGGCGCGGCGCTCTGTCCCTCGGCGGGCAAAAACGGCAGGTCCGGCGATAGAAAGCCAAAGCTGCGCAGGTTTTGCGCCGCGTCGAGCGCTGCGACAAGGTCGGTGCCCGGCACCAGAAGCGCGTCGCGCGTGAACTCGGCCACATCCTCCGGCGACCCGGCCAGAACGCTGACCCCTTGTGGGGCGTCGATCCGGCCAATGCCCACGCCAAGACCCTGACCCAATGTGATGCGCCGCCGCTCCACCCCCAGCAGGACAAAGGACCGCCCCGGCGCGCTGGCCGCGACCTCCATCAGGACCGAAAGACTGATCGCGTCGCCGCCCACATTGGCCAGCGTCGGCGCATCCACATCGCGGCCCAGAAGCCAGCTGTCGCTATCTGCACGCGCGAAATGGCCCGTCGCGGCGATCACGACGCGGTCGGTTTCCCCGGCGGCCAGCACCTGATCAAGCCCGTCGCGCAGGGCCTCGCCGGTGCCGTCGGCCACCGTGATCACGTCGAATCCCGCCGCCTCAAGCGGCCCGCGCAATTGCGCAATCGCCGCCCCCTCGCGCAGGTTCTGCGCGTCGCTGTAGCGATCATTGACGATCAACAACGCGGTATCCGCCGACGCCACAAGGGGCGCAAGGCTGGCGATGAAACCCGTCGTCAGGGCAAGGAACGTGGCGCGCATTGGATCGTCTCCGTGGTCGATTCGCTGTGGTGAACCGGGCGTAGCATGGACGCCGGACGTTAACCGATAACCGCGCCGGGCCCGCGCACGCGTTTGTGTCTGCGTTGTGTCTGTCATCCCATGACAGCGCCCTTGTTTGCGGGCGATCCCGCGCCCATCTCATGCGTCGTATCCCACGACCCGCCCCGGTCGCGCGCCGTTGCGCGCACCCTGACCCCGCCGCGCCCCGAAAGGCCCTTTGCCATGCTGTTCGTCATCCGATCGACCGCTGTCGCACTTGCCCTGTTGCTGCCCGTGACGGCGCAGGCCCAATTTGAGGATCAAAGCGTGCAGGCCTTCCTTGCCGCCGATCTCAACGGTGATGAACGTCTGACGCAGGCGGAGTTTCGCACCTTCATCCGGACGCTTGCCGCCACCGGTGCGCCCCTGTCGCGCCGGATTCGGACCTTCGGCGCCTATGGCATCGCCTTTTCGCGCACCGATTCCAATGGCGACGGTCTGCTGACGCCCGAGGAACTGCGCGCCGCCGAAGCCGGCACCTGAGCCTCACTCATAGCTGCGCTGATCGTCGATGACCTTGCCGTCATTGGGCAGGCTGCCCGGGGCCACCACCTCGACCGCACCGCGCAGCTTCAGCGTCGCGACAACCGCCTCGGCCAGCGCCTGCGCACTTGCGCCGTCGCTCTCGACCTGCACCTTCATCACATCCGCCTCGCCCTCGCGCGTGGCGATCACGCGGGCCTTGGCGACACCCGTCTTGGCCACGAAATCGGCAACCTGTTCGGGTCGCACGAACATCCCCTTGATCTTCGTGGTCTGATCGGCGCGGCCCA
>CAZPJO010000331.1:2409-3470 GCA_964586895.1 uncultured Roseicyclus sp. | reverse complement strand
CCCGCGACCCCCGGCGTGACAGGCCGGTACTCTAACCAACTGAGCTACAACCGCTCACCCTTTACACCGGGCATCCCGGCGTGAGGGGCGGTCTAAGGCCACCTGCCTGCCCCGTCAAGCGGTCGCGCACCCAGATCGGCGGCTTTTCCGATCAGACGTGGCTCAGCCCCGCCGGATCGGGCGTTCTGCGGCCGGTCCAACGCCTGCACGCCGCCGCTCGCGCGCGAAAACATAAAGCCCCGCCCCTGCGATCAGGGCCGTGCCGACCACCATCACCCATCCCGGGCGCTCGCCGAACACGAGCCAGCCCAGGACAATCGCCATCGGCAGGGCCGCATATTCGAACGAGGCCACCGTGGCCGCATCACCCAACCTATACGCCTGGCTCAGGCAATAGCCGATCATCCCCGACATCAGGCCAAGCAGCGCGAATTTCCAAATGTCGCCGGGCGCGGGCCAGATCCACGCGCGCAGCAGGAAAATCAGGCTCTCGTTGTCGACCCGCGCGGCCAACCGCCCGTCGCCCACACTGACCCAGAACAGCGCCGAGACCCCGATGAAGGCCAACTGAATGTAGATCGCCATCGCCGAGGCGGCGGATTTCGCACCCAATTTGCGCGTCATCACCTGCATGCCTGCGTAACACGCCGCCGCGATGATCGGCAAAAAGAACGCCCCGCGTGGCACCGCGCCGAAATCGCTGGTCGGCAACATCATCACGCCGACGCCCACAAATCCGATCACAAGCGCCGTCAAGCGGTGCACGCCCACCCGCTCCCCCAACACAGGGATCGCAAGCAGGGTGATAAACAGCGGCGCCACAAAAAACAGTGCCGTCGCCACACCAAGCGGCATCACCGCCAGCGCCGCGAAATACGTCATGTTCGCACACACGATCAGCAAGGCGCGGATCAGGTGCAGCCCCGGCTGATCGGTGCGCAGCAAGGCAAACCCGCCCTCCTGCATCAGGATCAACGTGGTGAACCCCACCCCGATGACTGAGCGGATGAACACCATCTGATGCAGCGGATAGTCGCCCGACAGGAACTTGATCAGCATGT
>CAZPJO010000331.1:0-2399 GCA_964586895.1 uncultured Roseicyclus sp. | reverse complement strand
ATCGCCAGCAGGATCAGGAAAATCGCCCGCGTCGGTGTTCCCGTGCCCGTGCCTGCCGCAACGTTCATACATCCGCCCCGCTCAATCGATCCGCCAACCACACGCTATCTTCCCAGCCGACGGTCACCGCCGGCACCGCGTTGCCCATGATATCGTCAAGGAATTCACGGCTCTCCCGTCCGCCCCAGGCCTTGTAGATCGCGCGCGCGGGCGCATTGGCGCACAGCACTTCCAACGTCAGCCGCCCGGGGATCGCCAACACCGCAACCGACGACATCAACGCGCGCCCGATGCCAAGCGCGCGATACGGCGGGGCCACGTGCAGGTTTTCCAGAAACGCGCAACCGTCCGGGCCTTCATCCAGCATCGCCGCAAACCCCAACAGCACCCCCGCCCCGTCCCGCGACACCAGACACCTCCGGTCGCGCAGCACACCGTCATGCCAAGTGCCCGCCATATGCTCGCTCAACCGATTGCCAAGGGCATGTTCCGGCAGGATGCCCGCGTAATCGCGCCGCCAATTGGCCTCGTGCAGGCGCATGATCGCGGGCAGATCGTTGCGCATGGCAGGGCGGATATGCATGACAAGGCCGGAAGACATGCGCAGACGGTGCATCCCACGCGGCCCGAGCGCAAGCCACGCTCAGAGCCCGCGATGCGTCCGGATCAGCCCCTCCAACACCGCAAGTTCGCCCATGACATCGGCCAGCATCTCCGACGGCAGCGCGATTTGCGCAAACGGGCCGGTCTGCGGCGCGCCGGTCTCGACCACGATGGTCCAGTCCTGCGGCCCGTCCCGCAAGCCCCGGTGCAGGTCGATAATCGCCTCTGCCTCGATCAGGCGAAACACCTCCGGCCCCCGGATCAACTCCAGAAGATGCGTCACATCGGGCTTCGGCAAATGCACTGCCGCGCGCAGGTCATGGGGCGCCACGTCGGGCAAAACCGGCGCGAGGGTCGAGCCCGCAGCGATCCCCACGGGCCGGGCCGAGACCTCGAAGTTCAGCCACGCCAATTCGCCGGCCGCATCATATTCCAGATCAAGCGTCACCCCGCGCCCGGGCGACAAATCCACCCGACACCAGAACCCGCCCGGATGACGCTCGGGCGGCAAATCATCAGGGATCGGCCCGCAAAAACTCAGCGTCAGGCCCGCGCCCGCACCTTGCGTTCGCAGAACCTGTAGCCGGTTCGGGAAATATTGCACGAAGGCGCCATGCGGATTGTTGGCGATCGGCTCGGACACCTGGATGACCGGCGCGCCGCCGTCGACGTCACCATCGCCCGGCACCAGCGTACAGATCAGCTCACCGCCGATCTGGCCCGGCTCGACAAAATACTCCGGCACAATCGCCACGCGGGTCTCGACCGGTAGGCCGTCGGCCACGTAGTTCTCGGCGCAGTCTTCGGGCGAGAACGCGGACGCGGGGGCGGCGGCACAAAGGCCAAGCCCGATCAGGATACCAAACCATCGAAATGTCACACGAAGCTCTCGGATCGCCGTTCCTTGTTGCGCTGTGCGACCTTAGAAGCCGCTGACCCGGCTGTCACCTCTCGGGCAACGGAATGAACTCACCATCATCGGTGGGCGGCAATTGGAACCGTCCATGTTGCCAATCGCCCTGACGCCAGGCCTCTTTCGCCTCTTCGATCCGCTCTTTCGACGAGGCCACAAAATTCCACCAGATGTGGCGTGGCCCCTCCAACGTCGCACCGCCCAGGATCATGACCCGCGCGCCCTGCGCCCCGGCCGTCATCGACACGTGGTCACCGGGGCGGAACACCATCATCTGTCCCGCCTCGAACCTCTGCCCCGCAACGCTGACCGCGCCATTGACCACATACGCGCCGCGATCCTCGTGATCGTCCGGCATCGGCAGCTTGGCCCCAGCTTGCAGATGCGCATCGGCATAGAACATCTCGGACGGGGTCGCGACCGGCGCCGCCGCGCCGTAAGCCGTGCCGAGGATAAGGCGCAGCGCTTTGCCCTCGCCCTCCAGAAACGGAAGATCGGACTTCGCGGCATGCACAAATTCCGGCGCGCGGTCTTCGGCATCCTTGGGCAGGGCGATCCACGTCTGGATGCCTGCCAAACGGTAGGGGTTGTTCAACATTTCGCCGTCGATCCGCTCCGAATGGGTGATCCCGTGGCCCGCCGTCATGAGGTTCACGGCACCCGGCTCGATCCATTGATCGGTGCCCAGGCTGTCGCGATGATGAAACTTGCCTTCGTAAAGATACGTTACCGTGGACAGGCCGATATGCGGATGCGGGCGGATATCGACACCCTGCCCGGTGATGAATTCCGCAGGCCCCATCTGATCAAAGAAGATGAATGGGCCGACCGTCTGCCGCTTGGGCGCGGGCAAGGCGCGGCGGACTTCGAAATCGCCCAGATC